>JANXUM010000497.1 GCA_025356215.1 Bryobacter sp.
GTTTGTTGCGGCGACTCTGGCGGGCAACTGGTTTTCATTGGTCTGAAGGGTGCCAACTTTCGGGAGGTTGCTTACGCGCCCATCCCAACGGGACCCGAGCGACTGACGCCCGACATTCTCGCACTCTCCAAGCGCCTGGACAATCAAATTGAGGCGGCCGTGAAACGCGGCGGCGAGTGGGCCACGGAGGATGATTCCCAAGGTTACGCGTTGATTCGCGATCCGTCGGCCCGGAAGACGCAATTGCAATTGAGGAAATGGGCCTTGGAGCACCAGGCTTTGGCGGTTGCGGTTGTGGATCGATCGAGCAATGTCGATCACCGCCGAATCGCGAGCGAGGCGCTGGGATACGTGCAACGGTCCACCGCGCAGTTGTCGGCGTTGGTGCGGGCGGCGCGGGACGCCGATGGCGACGTGCGCAACAACGCAACACGGGCCTTGTCCGTGTTGGCCCGAGCCGACGCCGCGCTAGTCTCCTCAATCGACCCATCCGTCTTCATCGCGATGCTGAATTCGGGCATCTGGTCGGATCGAAACAAGGCAGCCGCCCTGCTCGCCCAGATCACCGCGGCTCGCGAGCCGGCGCTACTCGAAAAGCTGCGTTCCCAGGCGTGGGACTCTCTAGTCGAGATGTCGTCGTGGCGTCGGCCTGGGCACGCCGTGTTTGCGCGTTTCATCCTTGGGCGCCTGGCGGGGGTGGATGAAGTCAAATTGCGTGTGGCCGCGATGGCCGGGCCGGACTTCTTCTCAAATCTACCCGCGCCCGACCGATAAGCGTCGTAGTGCGAATCACAGCCATCGCGATTGCGGGCACTTGACAGCCCGCTCCTCTCGCCCGGTCGGGCGATGCCGCCGCCAGCAGTCCCGATGTCGAGGCTAAGCCTCCCGACGCAGGCGATCCTCAACCGGCGCCCAGCTACGCCCAATCGAAGATCTTCCTTGAATCTAAAGGCTTCAAGATGGCTGCTTCCCCCGGGCGTCTCTGAGCCGCTTTCTCCGCGTCAATAAAAGCGCCAACAAAAGCGTTGACAGGTTGGCTATTACGTTTTACGATACTACGTGAGACGTATTAATGAATGATCCAGGTTTGATGGTGATGGCCAGTCTGGCCGACGGCGACAAGCACGGCTACGCGATCATGACCGACGTGGAACGCTTTGCGGGCGTCAAACTCGGACCGGGAACGCTCTACGGCGCGATCACCCGTCTTGAAGAGCGAGGTTGGATCTGCGGCGTGGAGAGCGATGACCGGCGGCGGCCCTATCGCTTGACAGGCGAAGGGCGAGCGCAATTAGCCGAACAAGTGGGCGCGCTGGACCGGCTGGTGAAGACGGCGGCGCGGAGGCTGAAGCGAGCATGAAGCGGGCGCGCTTACTGGTGGCGCGGCTCTATCCGAAGGCCTGGCGGGAGCGCTACGGTGCGGAGTTCGACGCTTTATTGGAAGAGGCCGATGGCGGATTAGTCGACTTGATCAAGGGAGCAGTATCGATGAACTTACAGAGCTTGAGTCTAAAGACGATTGTCGTTGTGTGTGCCACGGCGGGTGTCATGCTAGCCACCGGGATCGCCCTGGCAATGCCCGACGTGTACATCTCAACTGCGGTCCTACGGGTTGGTCCCGGCGTGGACCCGGATCGCGTCGGCGCTTTGGTTTCAGCGGCGAGTAAAGAGGTCTTCCAGCGCCGGGCGCTTTCAACCATCGTCGAGCAAGAACAGCTCTACCTCAAAGAGCGGCAACGGGAGCCGCTCGAGGACGTGATTGAACAGATGCGCACAAAAGATATCGGCGTGAGGCCCGCCGGGCCGGGGGCCTTCGAGGTCACGTACCGGTCTAGTGATCCGGCTAAGGCCCAGCAGGTGAATGCGATCCTGGCGGAGCGATTGCGCGCTGGAGCGACGCAAGCAAAGCTGGAAATGATTGACGAGGCCTCGGCTGCCGACCACATTGCGCCTGTGCGTTGGCGCGTCAGCGTAGCCGGGGGCCTTGCCGGTTTGGGCATCGCGAGCTTGCTCGGCGCGATGCGGCGCTTTACGCGATCAAAACCGTAGGCGCGCCCAGCACAACGATCCCGCCATGGACCGTCTGTGAGGTGATGCGCGTGGCTGGCAGCCCGCCCGCCATCACCGACGGCGAGCCCTGCACCACGACATCCGGTGGGCCGACGCAGACGCACGTATCCGTGATGTGTGACTGGACCAGGCCGAGCGTGATAACCGTCACCGCACCGGGGCCAATGATGGGTCCACCGACGTGCGGGATGGGCACAACCGCCGGAGTAATCATCGGGCAGACGTGCATGTCGGTGAGTCTTGAAGCCGGGAATCCCATGTTGACTTACTCCTATCTATCCAACTAACTATATTGCGACCAAAGGTTGATTCGGCTCGCCACTTCAAAGGCTTGCTTGAGGTAGTCGATCGCCGCGACTTCAGGGTGTTCCGGGTCTGGCAGGTAGGATGCGCCCACGACGGCGGCGGCGACAAACTTCGACGACATGTAGGGAATGGCGGGAGCGGACTTCCCGGTGGCGGGGTCCTCCAGTTCGCCATTGAACGCAATGGCCTCAAGTACACACTGGGGCGGCGAGCCGGACGGAATCCGCTCGGCACAAAACTTGGCCGCGCGCCGATTGTCCTCACTGGGTTGCGCGATCCAGGCTTCCGCCAAGGAAAGGGCTCGCTGCTCATCGGGCGTGGCCTTGGCCAGCACCGATTTACGGGCGCAAAACCACGCCCACCAGATTCCTTCACGGGCCGGAATCGCGTGGGACATGTAATTAATGGCCGGCATCCAGAGATCATGTTGAATCAGGAGCTCCGCATAATGCCTCGCGTTCTGCGCCTGCGGCAAATGGTCGATCGCCGGTGCTTTCAAAATAGCTTGTTGGGCGATTTCTTTAGTGTTGCGGGCTAGCATTGGGGTTCCTAATTCAACGTGATCAGCGGAGCGGTGACTTGAACCATCGCCGGTCCAACGCTGACCTTTCCGGCCGCGCCCGTGATTTCAACATTCACGACGCTCATCGTAATCTTCGACGCCCCGATTTTGAGTTCGATGCCGGTTGGCGTCATCGTGATGCTCGATGCTCCGCACTCCATTTTGATCTCTTGCGCGGCCTTCTCGGAGATCTTACCGATTGAACACTCCAACGAATGGTCACCCATACTGATCTTGTTGGAAGAGTTGCCCTGCCCAACTTCGATCGACCGGTGGCCTTGTTTCACCTCCGTGCTCTGGTTTCCCTGCTCGATCGTTGTCGACTGGTTGCCCTTGTTCAGGAGAAGGATCTGATCCGAATCGCGTACCGTGATCGTGTGCTTGTTCTCGATGTATTCATCGAAGTCTTTTTGGGCGTGCAAGTAGATTTGCTCGCTATCTTTTTTGTCCTCGAAGCGGAACTCGTTGAACTGATCCGAGGAGCCCCCGGGAGTGGACCGTGATTTGATGCCGGACTGGGTCTGATTGTCT
>JANXUM010000049.1 GCA_025356215.1 Bryobacter sp.
CGGCCTTAGTGGCAGGAGCGTGCAGTACATTCACGCGATTATTCGAAAAAGCCTTTCCGATGCCCTTAAGGACGGTGTTGTCGTCCGCAATGTGGCAAGCCTAGTGAAGGCCCCGCGCGCGCAAGCCAAGCCAGTTGACCCGCTCACCCCCGATGAAGTGCGCCGCATGCTTGCCGCGATTCAGGGGGATCGACTTGAAGCGCTCTTCACCGTTGCCGTCGCCCTCGGCCTCAGGCAAGGCGAGTGCTTCGCTCTCCAATGGGGTGACATCAACCTTGAAACGCGCGTGCTTCACGTGCGGCACGGCCTCACCCGGTCGAATGGCAAGGTCCGGTTAGACACTCCAAAGACGACGAAGGCAGTTCGGGCAATCAGCCTACCGGCCATTGCCGCCGCCGCCCTTCAGGCGCATCGGCACCGGCAGGAGTTGGAAATGGAGTTTGCTGGTTCCCGTTGGGCCCCCGCAGTGGCCGAAATGCACGGCAAGCCAGTCGAACTGGATCTGGTGTTCAGAAGCAGCACCGGCACCCCGCTCGATAGCCGCAACGTCACCCAACGCTTTCAAGCGATCCTCAAAGCTTGCGGTTTGCCCCGACACCGTTTTCACGACCTTCGGCATTCCGCCGCCACCCTTTTACTGGTGCAGGGTGTTCACCCTCGGGCAATCCAACAAATTTTGGGGTGGGATCAAGGCGTCATGCTGGAGCGCTACACCCATCTGGTAGATGAGATTCGGATGGACGCAGCAGACAAAATGGACGCCATCTTAAAGCCAGTTGGGGTCACGGTTGGGGTCAAATCGGGGAAAAGATCGGTGAGTTGAGCCGTAAGTTGTTGGAAAGAATGGTGAACGCGGTCGGAATCGAACCGACAACCTATTGATTAAGAGTCAATTGCTCTGCCAGTTGAGCTACGCGTCCACAGGTACTGACAACACCCTCTAAGTTACCACGGGGAGGCGCGCCGCCGCTAGCTCCGCTATGTCTTTTAGGGCCGGAGTGGGGAGCGTGATTTGCGTCAGCGCCGCCTGGAACATCGTTTGGCAAAAGGGGCAGGCCGTGCCGATCGTTTCGGCGCCGGTTTCGGCTAGCTCGCGGGCTCGCGTTTCGTTCACCCGATCGCCCTTTTCTTCTCCTAAGAAGGCTAGGCCTCCTCCCGCCCCGCAACAGAAACTACGCTCGCGATTGCGCGGGGCTTCTAAAAGAACTCGGGCTGAAGCCCGCGCCACGGTGCGCGGCTCTTCATAGACTCCTTCGTAGCGGCCTAAGTAGCAAGGGTCGTGGTACACGACCGAGCCTGGTGACGTTGCCGCTGCGAGCAGGTGTTCATGGCGGGCCAGGAACTGCGAGTGGTGCTCAATTTCCGGGGGCGCTCCTACTTCCTTCCAGTCTTGCCGGATCGTCCTGACGCAGTGCGGGCAGATGGAGATCAGCTTGAAGCTCTTGCCCTCGCCACGGAAGGGTTTCATTGCGTCCAGGTTTTGCTGCGCCAGATCCTGGAAGGCCAGGTCGTTGCCCAGGCGGCGCGCGGAATCGCCGGTGCATTTTTCTTTTTTGAGGACTCCGAAGGTGGTGTTTAAGTGGCGCATGACCTTTACCAGCGCCTCGATGATTTCTCGACCTCGATTGTCCATGCTTCCCATGCAGCCCAGCCACAGGCAATACTCCTGGCTGCCGTCAAAGATGGGTAGCGCGGCGCGGGTTACAAACTTTTCGCGCTCGGTGGCCGAGAGGCCCATTGGGTTGCCGTTCTTTTCGAGATTGCGGAAGAGCTTGCCTCCGTAATCGTCTTCCCAAGTACCGGTGTTGGTTGCTCCGCGACGCAGGCCGATGATCGTCGGCAGGTGCTGGATGCCGACCGGGCATTGGAACTCGCAGGCACCGCAGGTGGTGCATTGGAAAATCGCTTCCTGCGAGAGGTGGGTGCCGATGAGGGGGGCTTCGGCCTGGGCTCCGTTTTCATTCAAGAAGTCTCGCAACCCCAGGATGATTTGCTTGGGGTTGAGTTCTTTGCCGGTGTTGGCAGCGGGACAGTGTTCTGTGCAGCGGCCGCACTCTACACAGGAATAAGCCTGTAACGCCGTGATTTGCGTCAGATCTTTGCCGGCGACCAGGCCGAAGTCTTCGTCGCCGTCGAGCGGCGGGATTTGGCTGAAGCCCTCGCGGGCGGCAAGGATCGCGAAGGGGCTCAGTACAAGGTGGAGGTGTTTGGTGTGCGGGATGAGCGGCAAAAAGATGAGTAGGGAGGCGGTGTGCAGCCACCAGTTGAGGGGGCCGGCTTGGCCTTCCATCGACCAGTCGATGAGGTAAGTGACCATGAGCGTGAAGATGAGGCCGGCGATGACGCCGCTCTCGATCGACACCTTTTCGCCCAACCAGCGCGGCCGGACGATGAAGCGGCGGATGAAGAGGCCGGCGATGCCGATGGCGGTGGCGACGGCGAAGAGGGCAGCGAAGGCGAGATAGAAGCGCGAGAAGGGAGCGTCGTGCGAGAGGAAGGGGATTCCGAAGCCGCGGGCGAAGTGGTCCATCGTGACTAGGCCAAAGGCGAGGAAGCCCCAGAAGACGAGGGCGTGGGCCACGCCCGGGAGCGGGCGCTGGGCGATGACTTTGGATTGGAGTAGAACTTCCCAGAAGAAGATCCAGGCGCGGCGGGGAAGGTTGGTGAGCGTGTAGCCGGGCTCGGGATTCGATAGCCGAATGCGGTTGAGGATGGGGATTAATCGCTGGAGGAAAGCGCCCAGGCTGGCCAAGATCACTGCCGCCAGTACTAGTTTTTCGAGCAGACCGGGGTGAAGCATCGGTTCGACCATTATCTACCACGGGTCCGTTAAACTAGAAAGGTGCAAGTCTTGATTTCGGGCGCGGCTGGCTTCATTGGTTCGCATTTGGTGGACCGGTTGCTGCGCGACGGACACACTGTCGTTGGCGTCGATAACTTTATTACCGGCGACTGGGGGAACCTTGCGCACCTGAGTGGCGTGAAGGAATTCGCTTTAATCGAGATGGACGCGACAGCGAATGACTTTGTATCTCGGATGACGGAGTTGGGGCCCTTTGACCTAGTGCTGCATTTGGCGTCGCTGGCGAGCCCGAAGGATTATTTAGCATATCCGCTGGAGACGCTGGAGAGCGGTTCGACGGCGACGCGGAACATGCTGGAGATCGCACTGCGTTACGAGGCGCGGTTTCTGGTTACGTCGACAAGTGAGTGCTATGGGGATCCGCTGGAGCATCCGCAGACGGAGACTTATTGGGGCAACGTGAATCCGATCGGGCCGCGGAGCTGTTACGACGAGAGCAAACGCTATGCCGAGGCGATCACAATGGCTTACCATCGCAAGCACGGGTTGCGAACGAATATCGCGCGGATTTTCAATACTTACGGCCCAAGGATGAAGCTGAACGATGGGCGGGTGGTACCTGCCTTTCTATCGCAGGCTTTGGAGGGCCAGCCGTTGACGATGTACGGGGACGGGACGCAGACGCGGAGCTTTTGCTACGTTGACGACCTTGTGGACGGGCTTTGCCGGTTGATGATGAGCGAGGAGCGGGAGCCGGTGAATTTGGGGAACCCGCAGGAGATTACTCTGCTTGTGTTTGCCGAGCGGATTCAACGGATGCTGGGCACCGAATGCCCATTGGAATTTCATCCGCTGCCGACGGACGACCCGACGCGGCGGCAGCCGGATATCGCCAAGGCCAAGCGAGTGTTGGGGTGGGCGCCGAAGGTGGGGCTTGAAGAAGGATTGGCCCCGACGGTGGAGTACTTTCAGGGGAAACTGGCGGCGCGGCGTTAGAGGGCGGGGCTAGGCTGGGGCGACCCAAACTTTGGCGGCGGCAGCGTTGCCCAAGGGAGTGGCCTTGCCTGCGATGTCGAGTGTGAATGTGTCGTCGACGTTGCGGGCCAGCATGCGCAGGCGCGCGCCGGGTTTGATGCCGAGGGAGTTCAGGTACTCAAGAAGTTCGCGGTCGCGCTCGTAAGCGCTTTGGACTTGGGCGGCGGCGGCGGCGGGGAGTTCCGAGAGTGGGAGCCAGCCGCGCTTGCGGCGCTCTTTGGGGGAATCGAGGCCGAGACGGTTGCCGTGCGGGCAGGCTTCGGAGTCGCCCAATTTTTCGATCAGCTTGCGTTCGAATTCGGCGCTGACGGCGTGCTCCATCTGTTCGGCTTCGTCGTGGACTATGTACCAATCCATGCCGAAGACTTCTGTGAGCATGCGCTCGATGAGGTGGTGGCGGCGGATGAGGCGGTGGGCGATTTCTTTGCCCGGGGCGGCGAGGGAGATCACACCAGCCTTGTCAACGTCGATGAGTTTGTCGCGCTTGAGGCGGCGCAGGGCCATGGTGACGGCCGGGGCGCTGACCTTGAGCCAGCGGGCGAGGGTGGCGGCGATTACGAGTTCGCCCTCGCTCTCGGCTTCGGCGATGGCCTTCAAATAATTTTCCTTGGAAATAGTGATTTTCACAGAGGCACCCTCATTGTACCCGGCGATGGGGAATTGCTACACTCGCGTTAACTCATATGCGTAGACGCAACTTTATCGCTCTCTCGACCCTACCTCTTGCCGCGCCCGCCAGCTTTGCACTGGCCGCCGAAGGCGTGGAAAATCTGGACCTCAACATGATTCACCAGATCAAAGAGGAGGCCTTTACGAATTCAAAGGTGATGGATACAATCTTCTGGCTCTGCGATGCCAATGGGCCTCGACTGGCCGGGTCTCCGGGCTATAAGAAGGCGGCCGACTGGGTGAAGAAGAGCCTGAGCGACCAAGGGATCGACGTTAAGTTTGAAGAGTTCGAATTTGGTCGCGGGTGGCAGCACACCAAGTATGCCGGGCACATGATTGAG
>JANXUM010000558.1 GCA_025356215.1 Bryobacter sp.
CTGAATCTGGACCGGTTGACGATCGACCGGGCGGAGTTTATCGACGAGATGAAAGCGGCGGGAATTACCTGTTCCGTGCACTGGATGCCGCTGCACTTACATCCCTATTACAAACAGACTTATGCGTTTGAGCCGAGCGATTATCCGGTGGCCAACGCTCTATGGCCGCGCCTGGTATCGCTGCCAATCTTCCCGTCGATGAGCGACGACGAAGTTGAGTACGTGGCCGAGGCTGTGAAGCGGATTTGCTCCGAGAAGCGGGCTTAGCAGTCATGTGGTTGAAGCGTTGCTTCGACATTGCGATGAGCGGGCTGGCGCTGTTGGCGCTGGCCCCGCTGTTTGCGTTGATCGCGTTGGCAATTAAGATTTCCAGCCCGGGCGCGCTGTTCTATGTGGCTCCGCGGGCCGGGCGCGGGAATCGCAAGTTTGGGCAATTGAAATTTCGCACGATGCACATGAACGCGGACAAGGCCGGGGCGTTTACGGCTAAGAACGACACGCGGATCTTTGCCGTGGGCAAGATCTTGCGGATGCTGAAGCTGGACGAGCTGCCGCAGTTGTTAAACGTGTTGCGCGGAGAGATGTCGATCGTGGGCCCGAGGCCGGAGGATTGGGAAACCGTGCGAAGCTGTTACACCGCCGAGCAGATGCGGGTGCTGGATGCGACGCCGGGGCTAACCGGTTTGCCGCAAGTCCGATTTTTCCCGGACCTGTCGATTATCGACACCAAGGGCATGGATTCGCAGCAGCACTATAAAACGGTAATCCTGCCGATGCGCTTGGCGATGGACCTTGAATACATCGACAAGCGGAGTTTCCTTTACGATTTGGGGCTGATCGCGCGCACTGTCTACTTGATCGCGATCAAGGCTCCGTGGATTCTAATTACGGGCCGGGTTCCGCGGGTTGAACTGGCTGCATGAGTAGTTTTGCGCAAATCCGGCCGATGTCCCTGACGATTGTCGCCGGGGATTTTCCGCGTTTGCGCAAGGTTTTGCTGGTGCTGTTTTTTGCGGCGCTTCCGCTGAGCAAAGTAGTGCTGGTCGGGGGCAAGCCGGTGAATTTCTCGCTGGCGGATTTACTGCTTCCGCTGGTGTTTTGCCTGTTGGGTTGCTTGACGGTTGCCGGGAGTCTACGCTTGCCCTGGTTGACGCTTGGGTTGTTGAACTGCGCGCTGGTGCTGACCAGTTCGCTGTTGAATACCGAGTCGGGATTCTTGACCCGCGGGCAGACCAGCAACATAGTCGAATTGATCAAGTGGTTTGTGCTGTGGGCTTACTTTTATGCGGCGGTTAACCTCTTACAAGAAGCCAAGGATTTTCGGCTGGCGCTGCTGAGCTGGATCCTCTCGGCCGGATTTGTGGCGGCGCTGGGGATTGGGGGGTCGCTTGCCTATCAACTGACGGGAGTGCAGAACCCATACAGCTTGTTCTATCGGGCTCAGGGAACCTTTGAGGACTCGAATCTGTTTGCCGCCTATCTGAGCGCATCGCTGGTCCTGGCGATCCTGTACCGGCGGATTGCGGGCTATCGGGCATCGTGGGTTTGGCTGCTGATCGGATTGTATGTTTGCGGGGTGTTCTTGTCGGCATCGCGCGGGGCGTTGCTCGCGTTGGTGGCGGGACTTGGGCTGTTGTGGCTTCTCTTTACGCCGCTGCGCTGGAAAATTGCGGTGGGCTCACTGTCGGCAATCGTCGTGTTGTTAGCGATGGCGTCGCCAGCGCAGAAGCAGATTCTTGAGTCGAACCCAATTACAAAGCGGCTGGCGACGACCACGGTGAACGTGAACAACCCGGAGGCCGAGCAGCGCAAGTGGCTGTGGACGGAGGCGATCCATACCTGGCAGGAGAAGCCGTTCTTTGGAGCGGGCCGGGGCAATCACGGGCCGAAGTTGCCGGGCGGAAGAATTGGCATTCCAGCGGCGCACAACACCTATTTGGGCTTGTTGGCGGAATTGGGCGTATTTGGGTTTCTGAGCCTCGCGGCGTTGGGGGCGGCGGTGGCTGTGCCGCTATTCACGAGCGGTGGAACGAATGACCGACTGACACCCGCTTTATTGTTGAGCGGGCTGATGATGTTCGCTTTAAACGGGATGACGATCAATCTGGAGAACAGCCGGGCGCTTTGGGTGCTGTTGGCGCTCTGTGTGTTTTTTGTGCAGGACCGCGCGGAAATTCTGGCATTGCGGGGGCGGGCGTGACGGTTGTATCGGATGTGAGGAAAATGAGCGTGGCGGCGGCGGTGGGTGTGGTGCTGACGGCGGCGCGCTCGATCTTGTTGCTGCGGATTGTGACGCCGGAGACGGTGGGCGTTTGGAAGTCGGTGATGGTGCTTTATGTGTTCGCCGAGGTGTTGCGCTTTGGCGTGCAGCGCGGTTTGAGCGCGAGGTTGCCGAAGCTTCTGGGCGAAGGGCGGGAGGATGAAGCCGAGCGGATCACGCGGACGGTAACTTCTTTTGCGTTCTATTCGGGATTATTGATGGCGGCGGTGTTGCTTGTTTTTGCGGCGATCGCAGACGACGCGCAGCAACGGCTGGCATTTGTCTTGATGGCTGGGGTGTTGTTCTCGGCGCAGTTCCATATTTTGATCCGCGAAGTGACGGTGGCACGGCATCGCTTTGGGAACCGCGCCTGGGAGATGATCTTGTCGTCGACAATCGACTTTGTGGCGATCCTGGGGTTGGGGACCCGTTACGGCCTATTGGGGATCGGGCTGGGAACGATTGCCTGCATCGCGATTCCGGCGGGGTACTTGTTCGTCGTGAACCGGCAGGCGGTGTCGTTGAAGCCGGCGTTTGGCGATTGGTTGAGCCTGGCGCGGGAGGGCTTCCGCTTTAGTTTGATGGACGCCCTGTATTCGTTTTTGCGTTTCTCCGACGTTGCGGCGCTGTCTTGGTTTGCGGGCAGCAAAGTGGTGGGGCTGTATGCCGTGAGCCAGTTGTCGCATGACTTTTCGATGTTCATCATTCTGGCGGCGGTTGGGCAGGTGGTGACGCCGCACTTGATGAAGGTGTATGGGCAGACGGGGTGTCTGGAGAAGGCGGCGGCAGTGATGGACGAGCCGCTGCGCTGGATCTCAATGCTAGTGCCGCCGGTATTGGGACTGGGTACGCTCATCGGGCCGCCGATCGTGGAGCGCTTGTTGCCCAACTACGCACCGGGGCTGGCGGCGTTGCAGTACTCATTGTGGAGTGTGTTCTTTCTGACGTTGCATGCCACGCAAGTGGCTTTCTTTCAGGCGGCGGGAGAGTTTCCACGGCTCTTTAAGATGTTCGCCGTGTTGGCACCGCTGGCCGTGTTGGCGCAATGGCTGTCCTGGCGCAACGGCGGAGGCCTTGAGGGAGCGGCGATTGCGGGCGCGGCGACGTTACTGGCGGCCGCGGCGACGGAATATTTGAACATTCGGCAGATTCTGGGCGAGAGCGCGGGCGAGAGCTTAATGGGCTTTGGCCGCTTGTGCCTGCCCTTTGCAATTTGCTTTATCGCTTGCCAGGCGATGCCGCACCCGGCGTTGACTCTGGCGGTATTGTGCGCGGTGCCGCTGGTGATGCTGCGTTGGCGGCCGATGAAACTTCAATTGGAGCAACCTTTATGACGACGATGGAAGCAGTATTGCCGATTGGCGCACTACGCGACTTGCCCGCCGGAGAGCGGGCGGCGGAATTCTTTGAGCGGCGCGGTAGAACGGTGTTTCATGGCGCAGGCGCTTGGTGGGCCAGTATCGACACGGGCAGCCGCTCATACTTGAGTTGCGCGGAGTACGAAGTCCTTAGCGCCAAGCCAGGCGAGGTAAGCGCGGCGCTGGGACGGCGGAACGGGATCGCGGCGCAGTATGCGAGCCATGATCCGGGTTGCCCCAGCGGAATCTTCTTGTTGAGTGACCCGAGTTACGACATCGACCAAGCCCAGAAGCGAATGCGGAATCTGATCCGGCGCGGGCTAAAGCACTTTGAGATCCGGCCGGTGGAGAAGCGAGAGCTGCTGGAGCGCGGCATCGCGATCAATGTGGAGACGATGACGCGGCACGACCTCTTTCGACCCGAGTTTTCAGAGCCAGAGCAGTGGCGGCGCAACGTAGAGGCGATTTACGGGATGGACGGCACAGTGTGCATGGGTGCCTTTGAAGACGGGGTGTTGATGGGCTACGTGTTTGGAGTCATCGACAATGGCGTTTTGTTGTTGATGGTGCTCAAGACGGTGGACAGCGCTCTTGAGCAGCACGCCAACCCGGCGCTGATGTTTGAGACAGTGCGGGCGGCATTTGCTACGGGGCAAGTGAGAGCAGTTTCGCTGGGAACGATGCCATTCCTGAATTCGCCGAGGCTGCATCAGTTCAAGGAACGAATGGGTTTTGTCTTACAGCCTTACTCGATGCGAATCCAATTGCACCCCGCGTTGGAGCTGTTGGCTGGAAGGACCCTGGTGGGTCTGGCGGCTCGCTTGGGAGGCCGTTTTGAACGGAACGCCAGGCTGTTGCAGTTGGGTAAGGGCTACATCGCTCCCGAGGCGGAAAGCAAAGAGGAGAACGAAGATGCAGGGAATTAAAACGGCAAAGTTCTTTGAGCGGCGAGGGCGGCGGATTGAGGAATTTGGAGGAGTTCTTTGGCATGGGATGGAGAAGCGCACTTTGATTGCGCTGCCCTACCATTTGGATCTGACCATGTCGCGGGAAGACGCCGAGCGCTTGTTGTGGAAGTCCAGCAGTGCCGGCATCCGTTACGGTTCGTCCGGCCAGGCCGGGTCGCCCTGTGGGATCTACACGATTCGCGATAAGAACTACGGTTTTGAAAACCTGTCGCGGAGCTATCGGCGCGATGTAAAGCTTGGGCTTCGCAAGTGCGAAGTCCGTGAGGTTGGCGCCGAGACGCTACTGCGCGAGGGCTTGCAATTGAACGTGGACACCATGCAACGGCAGGGACGCTGGGAAGCCGAGTACGGCGAGCCGAAGCAATTTGAGAGGCTCGTGCGAGCGATCGAGGAGAGCGAGGGCGTGTTCGCGCTGGGGTCCTTTGTGGGCGATCGCCTGGGTGCATATGCCGTTTGCGTGCGCGAGGATGGCTGGCTGCATCACCTGCACCAATTTTCGTTGCGGGAATTGATGAACGAACACTGCAACCACGCGCTCTGTTTTGAGATGGTACGAACGCAGTTGGCGCATCCGGAGGTGGAAGCATTTTGCGATGGCTTTGCACCGCTGGTGGCTCTGGACGGGCTTGACGATTTCAAGAAGCGGCAAGGCTTTACGCTTGAGCCTCGCAACACGGTGAGTGTGCTCCATCCTTTAATCGATCGAACCCTGGCGAGCGACACGGGGCGGGCGATTTTGGAGCGCTGGCGCGTGAAGCGTCCCGAGGATCAGCGCATCGGCCGTGTCGTCAGCATTGTCGATGCGGCGCGAGCCGCCAAAGGGGCGTTGCAATTGGAAGAGGTATGCGCGCAATGAGAGTTGCTCACTTTTTGGGTGGTGGAAACTTTGGCGGCGGCACGCTGGTGGTGTTGCCGATCGTGCGGGCGCAGGCCAAGCGCGGCGATGAGGTGTGGGTGTTTGCCAACGACGGCGAATCGTGCCGCCTGTTGCGCGAGGCGGGCGCAAAAACGGTGCCGATCCCGTTTTGGCGAGGGCCGATTTCTCCGTTGGACATTTTTCCGTTTTTTGCGTTTTGGTGGTTTTGCTTGACGCACCGAATCGAATTGGCGATCACGCACACCTCCAAGGGGGGCTTCCTGGGACGGGTGGCGGCGCGGCTGGCCGGGGTGTCCAAAGTGGTTCACTACATTCACGGCTTTGGCTTTCATGAGTTCACCCCGCCCAAGACGCGGGCTTTCTACGTATGGCTAGAGCGGATGGCGGCGAAGTTTGCGGACATGCAGGTAAGCGTGGGCGAGATGCACCGGACGATCGCCATCGAGGAGAAAATATGCGCGCCGGACCGGATCGTAACCGTTTTGAACGGAGTGGATTTGAGTCCGTTTGACAAGATTGACCGAGCGAGGGCGAGGGCGCAGTTTGGATTTGGTGCCGACGACCTGATCCTGGGAAGCGCGGGACGGCTGGCGACGCAGAAGGGCTTTACGTACATGCTCTCGGCGATGCCGCAGATCTTGGCCAAGCACCCGGGGGCGACGCTGGCGATTTGCGGTACCGGCGAATTGGAAGAAGATTTAAAGCGGCAGGCACGGGAGTTGCTGATCGACAAGAATGTGAAGTTCTTGGGGTTCCGGCCGGACGCGCGCGAATTTATGGTGGCCTGCGACGTGTTTGTGCATCCGTCGTTGTGGGAGGGCCTGTCGATTTCTCTCATGGAGGCCATGGGGTCTGGAACGCCAATTGCGGCTTCGCGGATCCCAGGCAATGTTGAGATGATCCGGCATTGGGAGAACGGACTACTGATGACGCCACGAGACCCGAAGGACATTGCCGCCAGTGTCGTGCGGCTGCTCGACGACTCGAGTTGGGCGCGGTCTTTGGGTCGGCAGGCGGCCAGCGACGCTCGGGAGCAGTTTACGCTGGAGCGCATGGTGATTGAGAATCTAGAAGTGTATGACCGGCTATGCGGGCGCGCAGCGGTGGATAGCGGAGTGCGGACAATTCATGCTTAAGCGTTTGGCCCTTGCGGCGTGCCTGGCGTTGCCGCTGGCGGCTGCGGAGACGGGTACCCATTGGGCCGGGCCTGGGGACTTTGCGCAGTTGCGAAATCTGGGCTATCAGTATGCCGTCGTTTCATTGGGAAGCGGCGAGGCGGAATGGAAAACGGTTTTCGACGCGGCCGACGTGGCAGGGATTCGACTGATTGCCGGCGTCTATCCGCCGCCTTACACTTTGAGCAACGGTGCTTGGACGATCAGTGCCACCGGGCAGAGATTCTTGCGCTACGCCGCAGGTCGGGCATCGACAGTGAAGGCCGTGTTTGGGTTTAACGAGCCGTACTGGACGAACCCGTTTACGGGATCCACCAGCTACTGTGGGAATTTGAGTGCGTCGGAGCTGCGAGGGTTGCGCACGGCGATCCGCGGCGTTTGGGCGGAAGCAAAGGTTTACCATGACATCGGGACGCCGTCGGTTTGGGCACCGGGCGGGACGCTGCGCAAGCAGTATGGCTGCATCGGAGACAAGTACGCGGACCAGACGGGCGTGGCGGATTATGTCGGGATCTGGGTTTACCCGTTTGATAAGAACGGGCAGTACACCAAAGCGAACGCACTGAGTTTGTTGAGCATCGAGACTGCTTACGCGCGCGAGCAGATGAAGGCCGAGCCGGTGATTCTGGGGCAGAGTTTTCTTTGTCCCAATTGCGGAGAAGCGACCCGGTTTCCGACCGTCGCCGAGTTGCAGGATTGGAATTGCGCGTTGCGGGGGCTGAAGCCGGAAAGCATCAGTTGGTATGTATGGCAGCAGGACATCTATGCCGACTACCTATCGAGGCACCCGACGCACTGGAACGCGACCGGCCCCGCCGCCTGCCCCGGCGCGGTGGTGCCGCAGTTGAAAGCTGGCGTGGCTGGGGCTGGATTGACCGAGAACCTGAGCGCGCCGGGAGCGCTGTTGAGCCTGTACGGTAGCGACTTTTCACAGCAGACGGCGGCGACGGGCGGCTATCCCCTGCCCCGGACACTGGGCGAAACTGTGGTGTTGATTAACGGCGTGGCGGCACCTCTCTATTTCGTCTCGCCGGGGCAGATCAACGTGCAGGTGCCTTGGGAGAGTGGGACGGGAGAGTTCTTTTTGCAAGTGCGGCGGTCAGGCGCGGTGAGTAACGCGCTGATGCTGAAAGTGGAAGGCGTGTATCCATCGCTGTTCACTTACAGTTACAAAAGCATTGAGTTGGCGGCGGCGTTGAACGCGGCAACCAATAGCGTGATTACGACGGACAGCCCGTTGCCGACGAATGGAATCGTGTCGTTGTATGCAAGCGGACTGGGAAGCTTGAGTGGGGCGAATCCGGCATCGGGGATACCATTTGCGGAGGCGGGTACGATCTCTCGCACATTGTCGGTGAAGGTGGGTGGCGCGTTGGCGAGTGTTTTGTACGCGGGAGCGGCGCCGGGCTTTGCGGGGGTGTATCAAGTGAACGCGCGCATGCCGGAGGGCCTGGGGCCGGGCAACTACGCGGTTTGGATCGAGATTGGTGGGCGGGCCAGCAATGGCGGCATACTAGCTGTCCGCTAGGGCTTCAGGTTATAATACAGACTCCCGCCTTGATCCAAGTAAATAATGTCTCCATGCGCTTCGGCGCCAAAATTCTGTTTGAAGATGTCTCGACGCAGTTCCAACCCGGTCGCCGCTACGGCTTGACGGGACCGAACGGCGCCGGAAAGTCGACTTTTGTCAAAATCCTGACGGGCGATCTGGAGCCCACCAAGGGCTCCGTAACGCGTCCGCCGAAGATGGGTATCCTTCGGCAGGACCAGTTCGCGTTTGACAACTACCGCGTGCTGGACGTGGTGATTATGGGGAACGCGCCGTTGTGGAGCGCGCTGACAGAGCGCGACGCGTTGTACGAGAAGGACCCTTCGGCGCTGACCGACGAGGACGGCATGAGGCTGGGTGAGTTGGAGGGTGTGGTGGGCGAAGAGGGCGGCTATGAAGCCGAGTCTGACGCCTCGATCCTACTGGCTGGCCTGGGTGTGGAATCCGATGTCCATGAGCGCAAGATGGGCGAGCTGCAGGGTGGACAAAAGGTACGCGTGCTTCTGGCGCAGGCCCTGTTTGGCAACCCGACTGCGATGCTGCTGGACGAACCGACGAACCACCTGGACCTGGACAGCGTGCATTGGCTGGAGGAATATCTCAATCGATTCACCGGCACGTTGATCACAATTTCGCACGATCGCCACTTCTTGAACAACGTCTGCACGCACACGGCCGACATCGATTACAACACGATCATCACCTATACGGGTGCCTACGACGACATGGTGCTGGCCAAGACACAGATCCGGTCGCGGATTGAGGCCGACAACGCCGAACGGCAGAAGAAAATCACGCAGTTGAACGAATTTATCGCGCGCTTCTCGGCAGGTACACGTTCGGCTCAGACGACATCGCGCAAGAAAGAAGTGGAGCGGCTGCAAAGCTCTGACCTGGCGCGGTCCAACATCGCCCGCCCGTTTATCCGCTTTCAGATGAAGCGTCCGTCGGGACGCACACCGATCGAATTCAAAAACGTATCGAAGAGCTATGACGGCGGCGCGCCGGTGTTCAAGAGCTTTGAGGGCTTGGTGACACGCGGCGAGAAGATCGCAATCATGGGTCGCAATGGTGCGGGTAAGACGACGCTGTTGAAGTCGCTATTGCGCAACGCACCGATCCTGGCGGCGCACAAAGAAGATGACTTTACGATCGATTCGGGCGACGTGGTTTGGGGCCACGAGACGAGCGTGGGCTACTTTGCGCAGGATCATTCCGAAACGATCGAGCACGGGTTGACCTGTATCGAATGGTTGCGGCAGTACGACATGCAATCCTCCAATGAAGAGTTGCGCGGCTTGCTGGGGCAGATGCTGTTTCCTGGCGAGGACGCGACCAAGCCAACCAAGGCATTGTCGGGCGGCGAATCGGCGCGGTTGATCTTTTGCCGGCTGATGCTGTTGAAGCCCAATGTGCTGGTGTTTGACGAGCCGACCAATCACCTGGATCTTGAGTCGATCAGCGCGATGAACGTGGCGCTGCAGAAGTTTGAAGGCACCTGTATCTTTGTGACGCACGACGAGGATTTGCTCGACGAATCGGCGACGCGGATTTGGCATGTGGCCGGAGGGCAGATTGAAGACTTCAAGGGGCCCTACTCGGAGTTTACGGCGCGGCGCTAGGGGTATCCCACTCGGGGACACGCTTCGGCGTCGAAAGACGCTTGATTTGGTCGCGCCACAGGCTGAAGCGGGGCGCATTCTGGGGAAACAGGGGCATTTCGGCATCCCCAGTGTCTGGGGCCGATGCGGTTTGTTCAAAGGTTACGACAGGATCAGGCCCGGTGAGCAAGTTGAGGATGCCATAGGTCATCCTCAAGGCGGGCGTAGGATCCGGTATCGGCGGCGAGGCAAAATGTAAGCGATAGTCTTCGAGTGAGGCGTCGAAAGTTGGTTGCGTCAGGGGGAAACGGTAGTCGGCAGGAATCCATTCCCCGGCGAGCCAGTGACGCGCGGCGACAACGGGGCCGAGTAACATTACAGCCATACAAAGCGGCGCGGCGACGAACGGCGCGTACCGCCAAGGCAATCGACCGAGAACCGCTTGAATGAATGCCGCGTTGAGTGCAACGAGGGCCACCGCCATCGGAACGGATCGCCGGATGCCAAAGGGTACGCCACTCGCCGAACCGACCAGGAAGGAGGCAATGGCCAACATCAGCCAGACTCCCCAAACCCGGAAGTTAAAGAGGCCGAAACAAAGTCCTGCCACTGCGAGAAATCCGATCGGGTAAACCCCCATCGCACTCAGGCCAGGAAGCGTGAAGTAATAGCTTTCACCTCGAAATAGGATTTGGTAGGTCAGGAACTTGGCCCCGCGCAGGAAGTATGCACCGCCACTCCCACCGCCCAGGAAGAGAACTTGAGTATTTGTCCAATAGAACGCGGCCGCAAGGGCCATGAGCAACCCCGCCAAGAGAGCCGATGAGATGGCGAAACTGCGACGGGGTTGCCGCCACAACAGGTAAAGGACTGGCGGGCCGAAGGCGAGTCCTGAGCCGTAGGCAAGCGCTGAAAACGCGAGCGTCAAGCCGGATGCGAAAGGAGAGAATCGGTGGTTTCCGTAGGCGAAGTAAATCGCCAGAAGGCCGAACGGAAGGTCCATTGCCATATCGACGGCGAGGACGGAGTAGTAGAAAACCGCTGGAATGAGCCCTGTAGCCACGGAGGTCAGTACGGAAAACCAGCGGGGTTGGCCCATGCGTCTGTGGAGCAGTAAGTAGGTTAGAACCGGGATTGTCGCCATGACGATGGACTTAATCGCTCTGCCGTAAGTTACTCCTGGATCCGGAGTCAAGTGAAAGCCAATCCAGAAGATCAGGTAAGAAGCGATATTGGTTGTGACTTGGCAGACTTCAAGGCGTCGAGCGAAGTACAAGACACTGAGAATCGAAGAGCCCGCTTCTTCAAAGGTGAAAATCGGGTGCGAATCCAAAGAAAAGCGGAGCGCAGTGAGAAGCAGGAGCTGCCAGACGAAAAGGCCGAGCGGGATAGCGAACAACCGAATTCTTGGATGCACGGCGATTTAGGTTGGAAGGCCCGGAGGGCTGGGATGTATGGAGGGAAGAACACCCCAGCTCTCGACAGGCTAAAGTGGTCGCACAGAACCACCACCTCGCCTTCTATTCTTGCGCCAACGGTCGAGCAGCGCAACTAAATGATAGAGTCAGCTTCATGTTGAGACGAAGTTTTTTGGGAACTGTGGCTGGGATCGGGCTGAAGGCTGGCGAAGCTAAGCCGAATGTACTTGTGATTCTCGCGGACGACTTGGGAACCGGCGATGTGGGAGCTTACAATCCCGGGGGAGTGATCAAAACTCCCAATCTGGATCGATTCACTAGACAAGGGATGCGCTTCACCGATGCGCACTCGCCCTCAAGCCTTTGCACACCAACACGATACGCGTTATTGACCGGACGTTACTGTTGGCGCAGTGTATTAAAGAGCGGCGTGCTGAATGGAGAATCGCCGAATTTGATTGAAGTCGGCAGGCAGACAATTCCATCGGTACTGAAAGATGCTGGATACCGAACCGGCGGATTTGGGAAGTGGCATCTTGGGCTGGGGACGCTGGCAAAAACGGACTACTCCCAACGGCTGAATCCATCGCCACTGGACCATGGATTCGACGAGTACTTTGGGATTCCGGCGTCGCTGGACATGCCGCCATATTTGTACTTTGACGGGCGGATGGCGGTGGAACAGGCAACGAAAAGGATCGCCGACAATGGCGAGGTTAAGCGTGGTCCCTATTGGCGGGGTGGGCCGATCG
>JANXUM010000603.1 GCA_025356215.1 Bryobacter sp.
GCCGCCACCCCCGCCTTCTTCAACACCGGAAAGGCCAGCGAGGTCACCCAAGTCGACCCCGGCACGCCCACGCGAGGTGCCAATCCCCCGTCTTTCTCCTGCCGCGCCAACAAGAATGCGATGCCCCTCTCCCACGCTTCATCCCCCGCCCCAACGGCCCGCAGCGCATACGCCGTCGGCTCCACGCCGCTCTCGCGCCCGCGAAAATAACCCCAGCCGCCATCCAAATTATGGTTTCGGTGCAACAAATCGAGACGCGTGTCCACACTTCTCATAACACGGTCTATCGGCAATCTCAGGCAAACGCTTTAGACTCTTAGAGAGCCATGAAATCTGAAGCCGCCCGCCTCCGCTCCCTCGTCGACGCCTTCCTCGTAGAAGACTATAACGATCACCTCCAAGAACACCTCGACCAGCTAACGAGCTAGCTGCACCATCCGGCCGCTCTTGACGCTCTCGCGCGCCGCCACCAGAATCTCTGTCGCGATCAGGTTGTTTTCAATCCCCGATAGTCCTCCCGGCTTCATCTTGCCCCGCGCCACCGCCTTCAGATACGAGATTGAATCCGCCTCGTCCGGCTTCAATTCCGTCGGCGCGATCGTCTCCTCAACAGCAGCCCCGGCCTTGCGCCGCTTCACCGCATTGCCGCCAAACGCGTTGGCGTAAGCCTTCTCCCCGTACACCTCAAAGTCCTTGCGCGCAAACGGCCAATTCCAACTGCCTTCGATAATCCCCTGCGCCCCGTCGTACTCAACCAGGATCGTCGCCTCGTCGTCCACATTCGCGTAGATCTCCGGCTTGTTCCGCTTCACGCTTGCCACCACCCGCAGCGGCCTCTGGTTGTCCATCAGCCAAGTCATCAGGTTCGCCCCGTAACATCCGAAGTCAAACAGCGCCCCGGCCCCATTGCGCACCGGGTCTGTCAGCCAACTGAAAAACTCCGGCCCCACACCGATCTCCTTCGGCCCCTGATGCCCGTCCATCGCCACCATCTTGCGAATCTTGCCCCCCGCCTTCTCCTCCTTGAAAAAGCGCCACAGTTCACCGTGGCTGCGATACCAGGTCGTCTCGTAATTGACAAAGATCGCGATCCCCGCGCTCGCGGCCAGCTTCGCCATCGCCCGGGCATCCTCGTTGGTGGTCGCCAGTGGCTTCTCCATCATCATCGGCAGCCTCAGTGCAGCCGCCAGGCGCGCCACTTCCAAGTGCCGGTCGGTCGAGCTGAAGCAAGCGATCGCCTCGACGCCGGCGTCCTTCACCTTGGCCCGATCCTCAAACGCGATCGGACCGACGACCTCGATATCGGAGCGCTTGGCCGCCGCGTTCATGAAACCGCGCACGTGCCCGTGTTCGGTCCCCACCACCGCCACCCGGAACTTCTTCTCCTGCCCAGCCAGCAACGCCGGCGCCGCCAATAGCAATCTGCGATCAATCACGCTTTCCATTCTATAGAGAATTCGGGTTTGTGCCGATACACGCGTAGCTATGAATGCGCCTCGTGTCTTTGCCGCCCTCGCCCTCTCCACGCTAATACTCAGCGCCGAGACGGACTACCGCTTCGCTTTCCCCCAGTCCGAGATCCTCCTCGGCCTCGACATCAAGTGGCTCCTCAAGAGCCCCTTCGGCACCAGCCTGCGCGGCGAACTCAAAGACAGCATGGGCGACCTCAAACCGCTGGAAACGCTGCTCGATCAGATCGAAACCGTTCATCTCTCCGCCGTCTCCAAGTCCGGCAAGCAAAGCGACGTGCTCTTCCTGGTGCAAGGCAAGTTCGACCAAGCCAAGATCGTCGAGCTCGGCCTTAAGAACGGAATGAAGCTGGAGCAATGGGGCAAGACGAAGGTCCTGGTCCAACCCAAGGCCAAGCCCGCCGCCCCCTCCCGCCGCCAGACCGCTCAGTTTAAGGCCGTTCAATTCAAGATGGACATGCCCGCCGCCGCCAGCAAACCGCTCTTCGCCCTATATGACGCCCACAACATCGTCATCGGAGAAGAAGGCCCCGTCCGCGTCGCGCTGGAGCGCATGGAGAGTGGCCTTACCCCCCAAGCCAACCCGCTTTTTGAACGCGCTCGCAACCTCGAGGCCTCAAACGACATTTGGCTCATCGGCAATACCGCCCCGCTCAATCTGCCCGCCTCCTCCGGCAAGAACGCCGATCCAATGACGCAGATGGCCAGCCAGATTCGCAACTTCTCCGTCGGAGTCGCCGTCCGCCGCAATGTGGCGCTGGATTTGCAACTCCAAGCCACCTCGCCCAAGGCCGCCGCCCAGATGCTCGACATGCTCAAAGGCGTAGTCGCGATGGCCAAGTTGAACTCAGGCGACAAAGCCGCCGAACCCTTCCCGATTGACCTGGACAAAGCTCTCGAAATGAGCGCCTCGGGCAGCATCGTTCGCGCCTCCCTCAACGTGGAACAGGGTGAACTCGAGAAATTGATGGTCGCCCGGGCCACGCCGCCAGGTAAGCCCGCCACCCCCGCGCCGGTCCAAGTGGCGGTCGCTCCGCCCCCGCCCCCCAAGCCCGTAGAGCCAGTCGCTCCAATCGTACCCGTCCGCAAGACAGTCATGATCTACGGTCTGCCTGGTGGCCCCAAAGAGATCCCGGTCAACTAGCCGTAAACTGAAGGCATGCTGCTGACCCTCGCCGCCACCGCCCTCCTCGCCGCCGACGCTAAAAAGTTAGCAGTACAGCCCCGGCGCGAACCGGCCAGCGTCCGCCGCGTCATTAACTATTCCCGCATGTACCCCGGCCGCCGGTCAAGCGACATCAAACCCAAAGAGCCCGCCGTCGCCGTCCCGCCCGAAGACAAGCTGAAAGAGCTGATCGTCAGCCCCACCTACCGAAAAGACAAGATCAAGCCGAAAATGGTCGAGATCCCCGATTAGCGCTTCACCTGCATGCTGGCGCCGTTCATGCAATGAGCGTTACTGGCCCCGATGCACCTCGCCTTCGATGTAGCTCAAATGCGCCGCGTATCCGCCCGCATCGATGGTGAGCGAATCGACATTGACCGATACGTCCCGGCCTGAACCTCAATCCAGCCGCTGCTCATCCTCCCACCATGAAGCCTCTCGCCGCAATGGCCTCGTTCGCCCATTCCCCGGGCGTGGGTTCGCGAGTATTTTCAAGTTTCTAGCACCCTCAAACCCACACAAACCAAGCCACTTAGCAGCCCACCCCGCCAAGCATGGTTCGGAATCAACCTTTCAATTTGTATTATGTTGTGTCGAAAGGAAACCGACTATGTCTAAGAACAATCCAATCGCGGCCAATCGCGTCAACGCTCAGAACTCCAGTGGGCCAAGCTCCGCCGCCAGCAACGCTAACATCGCCGTCGCCCTCGAGCGCCGCGCCGGCACAGCCATGCGCGAGCTGACGAAAGCATAAACCAAAGCCAATTCTCACGACGAACAAAGCAAAGCCAATTCCAGCCAGCACTACAGGCGGCGCCAAGAGCGCCTCCGACGTTCCTTGACAATCAGCCCGATACGATTTTTGAACCGAGGGCGGAGCCCTGTCCGCCCTCGCCCCTTAGTCCAGACCTTGCACATCTCCATGGCTCGGAATCACCACTTCCAGCCCATAAGTCGCCTCCACCGCCTTCTTGAACGCCTCCTGCGCGCTCGGCTCCCCGTGTACCAGAAACACCTTTTTCAGCCCCGGCGCAATCGGCTTCAACCACTCCAGCAACTCGCGCTGATCGGCATGCCCCGACAGCTCATTGATCTTGGCAACCTCCGCGCGCAACCGGATCATTTCCCCGAAAATCGGCACCTCCGGCCACTTGTCGAGAATCTTCCGCCCCAGCGTGTTGCCCGCCTGGAAGCCCGTAATGAGCACCGTGTTGCGCGGGTCCGCAATCGAGTTCTTTAAGTGATGCAGCACTCGCCCCGCCTCGCACATCCCGCTTGCCGAGATCACCAGAAACGGCCCGTGCAAGTCATTCAACGCCTTCGAGTCGGCCACGTCGCGAATGTACTTAAGCCGTGAGAACCCAAACACATCGCCATCGGCGTCCTCGGCCAGCATCTTCGCCGTCTCATCGTCGAACAAGTTACTGTACTTACGGAAAGTACCTGTAACATTGACGGCCAGCGGCGAATCGACAAAGATCGGAATATTCGGAATCCGCTTGGCCATCATCAATTGGTTCATCAGCAACACTAACTGCTGCGTCCTGCCAACCGCGAATGAGGGGACGACGATCTTACCGCCCCTCGCAGCCGTTCGATTGACGATATCCGCCAACTTATCGAGGACAGACCCGTCATCCTGATGCAGCCGGTCCCCGTAAGTCGACTCCATGATCAGATACTCGCAGGGCAACATCTGCTGGGGATCGCGAATGATGGGCAGGTTCGCGCGTCCAATGTCTCCCGAAAATCCCAGCCGCGTCTTGCCATCGGTCAGCCGCATGCACACGCTCCCCAGCATGTGCCCCGCCTCTACCGTCTCCACGCGCAACCCATTCCCCAGTTCCTGAAGCCCCCGCATCGGCAGCGGCGCAAACAGCGGAAAAGTCTTCTCGGCGTCCGCTGTCGTATAGAGCGGCTCCACCACCGGCTCGTCGTAATTGTCCAGCACCCGCTTGCGGCTCCTTCTGCGCCGCATCAGGAATTCCGCGTCCATCTCCTGGATGTGCGCGCTGTCGGCCAGCATCGCGCGGCAAAGATCCTGCGTCGCCTCCGTCGCATGGATCGGCCCACTAAACCCCTGCTTCACCAGGTTCGGCAAATTCCCCGAATGGTCGATATGCGCGTGCGACAACACCACTTGGTCGATTTTCGACGGCTCAAACGGGAAACAGCAATTGCGCTCCTTTGCCTCCGCGCGCCGCCCTTGGAACAAACCGCAATCCAGCAACAGACTCTTGCCCTCGTGCTGGATCTCGTGCATCGAGCCGGTCACCGTGCGTGTGGCGCCCCAAAAATGGATTTCCATGACTAATGCCACAATATACCTATCGATGACCCTTCGACGCTTACCTCTTCTCGGCCTTGCACTGGCTCTCACTCTGTCCGCACAAAAGAAACCCATCACGCTCGACACGCTCAAGCAACGCGGCGCGATCGATCCGCCGCTTGGCACCATCTGGGCCCCCAACGGTTACCAATTCGCTTATGCCAAATCCGGCTCTCTCTTCCTCTACGATTGCCGCACGAAGGAAAGCCGCCAGATCTTCGCCAAGCTCAGCGACCTCTCGGCGCTCGCAGTCAAAGATTCGCACCCCGAAGGCGCGTTCGCCTGGCAAAACCGCCGCGTTTCCGAACAACGCTATCAATGGGCCCCCGACAGTAGCGCGCTCATGATCGCCGAAGGCGGAGACCTCTTCTGGATCGTCGCAGCCACTGGTGCCGCTCGCCAGCTCACCAAGACCGAGGCCGCCGAAGCCGACCCCAAGCTCAGCCCCGACGGCAAGCACGTCGCCTATCGAATCGCTCACGACCTCTATGTCCAGGACATCGCCTCCGGCAAAGTCACTCGACTCACGCGCGATGGCAGCGAGACCCTGCTGAATGCCAAGCTCGATTGGGTCTACCCCGAAGAACTCGCCATCAACACCGCCTATTGGTGGAGCCCCGATAGCGCCCGCATCGCCTACCTTCAATTCGACACTTCAAAAGAGATGATCTACCCGCAGGCCGATCTCCTGAAGACCCCCGCCGTGCCGGAGCCCGAGCGCTACCCGCAAGCCGGCACGCCCAACGCCGACGTCCGCCTTGGCGTCGTCGATCTCGAGAACGCCAAGACCCGCTGGATGGACCTCGGCGAGACGCGCGATGTCCTGCTCGCCCGCGTCGCCTGGATGAACACGATGGAAGTCAGCGTCCAGCGCATGTCGCGCGTTCAGGACAAACTCGAATTCTTCGCCGCCAATTGGGAAACCCGCCAGGTCCGCAAGGTCTTCGGTGAGTCGGACCCCTACTGGATCAACGTCAATTCGATGACCCGCATCGACGCGCCCCGCAAGCAGATGGTCTGGGCCAGCGAGCGCTCCGGCTCGCGCCACCTCTACCTCATCGGTTTCGACGGCAAAGAGTCCAGCCCGATCACCAAAGGCGACTGGGAGGTCAGCGACCTGGCAGGTGTCAATTGGGCTAAAAAGCTGGTTTACTACACCTCCACTGAAGTCAGCCCGCTGGAGCGCCATCTTTACATGGCCAGCTTTGACGGTAAGACCAAGAAGCGCCTGACCACCGAGCCGGGCACACACACGATTTCGATGAGCCCCTCCGCGGACTTCTACACCGACGTCTACTCGGCCATCGCTTCCCCGCCCCGCCAGACCCTTCACAACGCCGAGGGCACAATGATCGAACAACTCAAGGCGAGCGACCGCAAGTCGCTGGACGAATTCGACGTCCTGCCCACCGAGTTCCTCACGTTCAAAACCAAGGACGGCACCACGCTCCACGCCCGTCTCATCAAGCCTAAGAATTTTGACCCCGCTAAGAAGTATCCGTCCGTCGTCGTGGTCTACGGTGGCCCCCACGTGCAAAGCGTCCGCAACTCGTGGACAAGCCCCAACAGCATGGACCAAGCTCTCGCCCACAAGGGCTTTGTCATCTGGCAGGTCGACAACCGGGGCAGCGCAGGGCGGGGCCATGCCTTTGAATCCAAGGTCTACCGCAAGTTCGGCGACATCG
>JANXUM010000065.1 GCA_025356215.1 Bryobacter sp.
CGCCGTCCAAAGCGGCGGCAGCGACCGCGCCATGCTTGCTCGCGATTGGCAAATCAAGAGTAGCCCCCTCACTCGCGCCCTCGGTCGTCCCATCCGCGACCAGGTCTACACCACGCGCAACGATGACGCGACAACCTTCCAAGCCCTCGAGCTTGCCAACGGGCCAACCCTCGCCTCCATGATCCATCGCGGCGTCATGCGCCTAACGGGCGAACTTCCCGCTGCGCCTGTCAACCTCTACGACTCGCGCGCCATGCGCCAAGGTGAGCAATCGATCGAGATCCCCATCGGCCAAGCCAAGCGACTCTGGCTGTTGACCGAGGACGCCGGCACCTTCGATACGGAGAAAGCCGTAGTCGGCTGGAAGGACATCGAACTCATCGGCCCCGCCGGCAACAAGATGCTCCAATCTGGCACCCAAGCCGCCAAGATCGGCACCCGCCAAGTCTTCGAAGTCGCCCCCGGCTTCACCCACCTACGCGCCAAAGTCTTCATCAGCGACGCCTCCAAGGCGAGCGACATCAACACCAGCGTCCGCTTTTTTGTCTTCGATCAAGAGCCCGACAAAACCCGCCTCGTGCGAACCGTCGGCGACAGCCCCTGGCCCTCGCCCACGCCGCCAACCACCCCCGCCGCGGCCGTCGATTCGCTATTCCAAAGCCTGCTCAGCCGCCCGCCCAATGCTGACGAACGCATCGCAGCCATGCGCCTTTTCCCCCAAGGCCAGCTTCGCAGAGAAGCGGTCGAAGACCTGCTTTGGAGCCTGCTGCTGCACCCGGAGTTTCAATACATATGGTAAATCGCAGAGACTGGCTGCGCGCCGCCACCCTGGCCGCCCTCGCCGCCCCTGAGGCGCGCCTGATCGCCGCCCCGCAAAAGCCCGCTGCCAAGGCCGATTCCATCATCCTGCTCTGGATGGCGGGCGGCATGGCACAAACCGAAACCTTCGACCCCAAGCGCTACACGCCCTATGAAACGGGCCTCAAAAGCGATCGCGTCCTCTCCACCTTCCCGTCGATCCCCACCGTTCTCGACGGCGTGCAACTTTCCAAAGGCCTTGAGAAGACGGCCAGGATTCTCGACCGCGGAACCCTCCTTCGCTCGCACCGCGTCGGCGATCTCGGCTTCATTCTCCACTCGCGCCATCAGTATCATTGGCACACCGGTTACGAGCCGCCGCAAAGCGTCGCCGTGCCGCACATGGGCTCTTTCATCAGCCGCACCCTTGGCCCCAAGAACCCCGATATCCCCGCCTTCATCGACATCGGACAGAACCTTGAAATCGGCGGCGAAAGCGACAGTCTTAAAGCCTTCCACACAGCCGGCTTCCTCGGCGGCGAACACTCACCGTTCATGATCATGGATCCCAAGGAGGCCGTTGCATCCACGCGGCCCAGCGAGTACTTGGGCATGTCGCGATTTGAAAACCGCTACAAGTTCTATCGCGAGCTCGTCGAAAAATCGGCGCTGCGCGAGCACGGCGGCGCATTCCAAAAAGAAAGCCTGGCCCGCGGCATCGAGAACGCCCACCGCCTGCTCACCTCCCCGCCGCCAAGGCATTCGATCTCGCCCAAGAGCCCGCCGAGAGTGCTGCAAAGTACGGCGACACCCGCTTCGGCCAGGGCTGTCTGTTGGCGCGCCGCCTGGTTGAAGCGGGCGCGCGCTTCATCGAGGTCACCACCGAGTACATCCCGTTCCGCTTCTGGGACACGCACGAGAATGGCCACACCCGCGCCGAAGGCATGAAGGCCACCATCGACGGCCCCATCTCCCAGTTGATCCTCGATCTGGAGCAACGCGGTTTACTCGATCGCACCCTCGTGGTGCTCGCCACCGAGTTCGGTCGCGACATGATGACCGAAGGCAAGCCCGGGCAGGAAGTCAAAAATCAGGTCACTGTGCCCGACATGATGACTGAGCCCAAACACTACGGCATGCACCGCCACTTCACAGAGGCCTCAAGCGTCCTGCTCTTCGGCGGAGGCATCGCCAAGGGCCGCGTCTACGGCGAAACTGCGACCGAGCGCCCATGCCGCATTGTCAAAGATCCAGTCTCGATCTCAGACCTGCACGCCACCATCTACAGCCTCATGGGCATCGCGCCCGACACCGCCTACGAGGCCGAACGGCGGCCAGTCTACGCCACCAAAGACGGCAAAGGTAAAGTCGTCCCAGGTCTCTTGGCTTGATTCACGCCGCATTCATTCGGCATTGATAAGCTGGATGGCATGACCACCCAAGAACTCGCCACCGGCCTTGTCAACCTCTGCAAAGAGGGCAAATTTCACGAAGCCATCGAAACCTATTACGCCGACGATTGCGTCAGCGTCGAAGCCATGTCCTTTAACGGAATGCCCCGTGAAGTGGTGGGAAAGCCCGCCATCCTCGCCAAATCGGAATGGTGGGGAAGCGCCCACGAAGTCCATTCCGCCACGGTCACGGGCCCTTTCATCAGCCCTGAGTATTTTGCCGTCACCTTCAACATGGACGTCACCGTCAAAGCCACGGGCCAGCGCATCCCGATGAGCGAAGTCGCCCTCTACACCGTCGCCGACGGCAAGATCGTTCGCGACGAATTTCTCTACGCGGTTTAGCCCCGCAGCGCCAGCGGCGGTCCCAGAAAACGGATTCCAAACTTGCGCGCTGGCGGCAGGATGCGCTCACTTGTCGGCTCGATTCCACTGGGCACCGCCGCAGCCAATTCTGCCAAAAACTGGTCCATCCCGCCGGGGAAGGCCACTACGACCATTCGGGCTCGGCGTTGGCCGATGTTCCGGAACGTGTGCGCGGTATCGCGGGGCGACAACGCGCAATCGCCCCCACTCAGAACTAACTGCCGGCCATCCACTTCGAACTCCATCTCCCCATCCAGCACATAGAAGAACTCATCTTCCTGACTATGTGAGTGCAGTGGCGGCCCGGTGTTCGGGTCTGTAAATGTCGCGAACGCCGCCATCTTTCCCTCACTGTCTTTGCTCGTGACAAGAACATCGATCTGATCGCCAATCACATCCAATCGCTGGCCAAGTCGGCTGCCGCCGGCACGCAGCGAGAACGCCGGTCGGCTCTCTCCGCTACTCTTCCAGCCGATGTAAGGGCGATGGCCCAGCGGCGGCGCAATAAATACCAAGTGATGTTTTTCATAGAGCTTCAGGTATGCGGCGGGCTCAATCGGTTGATCGGCGGGCACCATCGCGGTCAGGTCGGCAAAAAATTCGTCCAATCAGCCGGGCGTACTCACCGTCAGTAAACGGCCTTGAGACGAACCGACGTTCTGAAATGTATGCGCGATCCGGCGTGGCCCAAACAGGCTGGTGCCTTCGGGCGCAGCAATCTCCTCGCCGCCGATCACAAAGCGAAAGTCGCCCTCCAACACATAAAACCACTCGTCCTCAAAACGATGCAGGTGCATGGGCGGCCCGGTACGGGGCGGCACCGCGATCTCGCACACGCTGTATGCGCCCGCCGAATCCTGGCTGCTCACTTTCACTTGCACGCGCGGGTCCCAGCGCCCCTCGGGCCAGCGGCACTCACCGGCCCGCATCACGGCAACTTCGGTCTTCGTTTGGGTCATACTCTACACGCGCAGCGGCGCGGTAAAAAAGCTCGTGCCAGAAGTTTCGAAATACAATCGCTCTCTCGTCCGAGCATCTGCGGGAAATCTTCGCCTTCTAAATCTGCCGCATACTGGATAGATGCGCCGGTTGCTTTATCTCCTCCCGCTCGTCGGTCTGCTCTCCGCCCAAACGACGAAGCAAAGCCCTTCAGACAAGTTCCGCCAGTTGGAGGAAATCCTCCCAACGCCCAACGAATACCGCACCGCCTCCGGCGCGCCCGGCCACCGTTACTGGCAGCAGAAGGTCGATTACAACATCAAGGTCGAAATCGACGACGTCAACCAGCGCTGCACCGGCTCTGAGACCATCACCTACAAAAACAACTCTCCAGACCAACTCACTTACCTCTGGCTCCAGCTCGATCAAAACATCTTCGAACCCGGCAGCGACGCCAACCTCACCCAGACCGCGCCCACCCTCGCCAATCTCCCCTACGCCTCGGCCCTCGCCCTCATGCGCGACCCTTTCCCTGGCGGCTACAAGATCGCCACCGTCAAGGACGCCGCTGGCAATCCGCTCCCCTTCACCGTCGTCAAGACGATGATGCGCATCGATCTCAAAAAGCCGCTAAACGCCAGCGAATCGACAACCTTCTCCGTCGACTGGAGCTTCAACATCGTCAACGCCAAAAAGCTCCGCGCCCGCAGCGGTTACGAATACTTCCCCGACGACAAGAACCACATCTATGAAATGGCGCAGTGGTTCCCGCGCATGGCCGCCTACTACGACGTCTACGGCTGGCAGCACAAACAGTTCTTGGGCTCTGGCGAATTCACCCTCGAATTCGGCGATTACAAGGTCGCCATCACCGTCCCCGACGACCACATCGTCGCCTCCACCGGCGTGCTTCAGAATCCCCAGCAAGTTTTGACCGCCGCCCAGCGCGCGCGCCTCACAGAAGCGCAGACCGCCAAAAAGCCGGTCATCATCGTCACCGAAGCCGAGGCCATCGCCAACGAGAAGAACAAGCCCACGGGCAAGAAAACCTGGATCTACCATGCCGACAACGTGCGCGACTTCGGCTTCGCCAGTTCCCGCAAATTCATCTGGGACGCCCAAGGCCACTCCATCGATGGGCAGAAGACTCTGGCCATGAGTTACTACCCCAAAGAAGGCAACCCCATCTGGGAGCGTTACTCAACGGCCGCCATCGTCCACACACTTAACGTCTACTCAAAGTATTCCTTCACTTACCCCTATCCGAT
>JANXUM010000054.1 GCA_025356215.1 Bryobacter sp.
CGCTGGGTGGCCTATCGGTCCAATGAATCGGGGCGATTCGAGATCTTCATTCAGGGCTATCCGGAGAAGCGCGGTAAGTGGCAAGTGTCGGGAACGGGAGGCTTTTTGCCCGCTTGGCGGGCTGACGGCAAGGAACTCTACTGGACCACCCTGGATGGAACGGTGACTGCCACAAGTATCGAGTTGGGGCCCGACGGAGTCCGCCTTGGCCACCCGCAGACACTATTCCGGCTTCCGGAAACGGGCGAGGCTCCCTACGTCCAGCCCAGCCGCGATGGCAAGCGATTCCTGATCTACGAGCCGGTTGCCGGCACCGCGCGGCCAGACCGGATGGTGGTGTTGCAGAACTGGGCGGCGGGGTTGGGGAAGTAATGCCATGGAATCCGGGATTCTGTTACACACTAGGAAGGTCTTGCGATGAAGAGAACAATCCAGGTCCGAATCAGCCGGGGCGAGCACCGGTTTGTCGCTGAGTGCCTGGACTTGCCGGTGGTGACCCAGGCTCCTGCACTCGACGAACTGTCCGAGAATATCCGCGAGGCCATCGGATTGCATCTCGAAGGTGAGGATTTGGCCGCGCACGGATTGGCCAAAAATCCCACGATCCTTGCCACGCTTGAACTTGAAGCGGTTGCCTAATGCCGAGGCTCCGGAATTTGTCCGGCGCGGAAGTCCTCTAGATACTGCGGAGCTTCGGCTTTGATGTGTTGTCGCAGCGGGGCAGTCACGTCAAAGTTCGCCGCCTCGACGGCGGGAACGCTCAGTCATTGACCGTTCCCAATCACCGCGAAATGGATCGAGGTACATTGCAGGCCATTATCCGGCAAGCATCCAGCTTTATCGCGGAGACGGATCTTCGTCTCCGGTTCTTCACGGATTGAGTTGTCAACGCCAAATAAAAATGTCCTGTTGTGGGGTTGAATCTGGAGAGGCCGTGTTTGTTTTAGCGTGCCGGTCCGGGGTCGCGCCTGGGTTGGTGATGCAGGGCCGAGGCGAAGGAATTGGCTCCGGAAGCTGTCGGTGCAAGCCCCCCAATCGATGCCTAAACGGCGCAGGGACGCTGACGGCATAGCGGATGGACGGTAAGCCTCCGCGGCTGACGGGTGAGCCGGTGCAGGTGGCCGATGGCGTGCGCAGCTTCGCGAACCACGGCTACGCTGACTTTTCCCTGTCGCGCAACGTAACCATTATCCATTTGGTTCACGCCACTATCCGGGCACTTCCATCAATCAGGTTCGACAAGAACGCGATTGGCGGCTTTTGCTCGTGTTTTGCGCTTGGAGAGTGAATTGCAAAAGCGAATCCAGCCTGCGGGGGTCTGCGCGATAACAACCGGATGCCACGGGGCGTCCAACGGCTGAAAGGGAGGAGCGGATCGATCTAGAGCCCAAGCACGCGCGCCAACTGGCGATCGAGAAGCGCCATTGGTACTTGTTTCACTTGCCCGATGGCCTCGCCTTTCAATCGCGTTCTATCGATGAACCGCGCGTGATCGGTGAGTGCGGTGGAGGGCGATTCCAGGCCCGAATCGTGCGCCTCCAAACGAAGGTGCACCGGATTCTTGATCGCCGCCCGGGTGAGCGGGACGATTCCAACCAACGGACTTTGGGTGGAATTGTGGGAGTTGGAAGAGTTAACGACGCTGGTGGCAATGCTTGACATAGTCCACCTTTACCATGTTGCTTTGCGGAGGATTGCATGAAACTGCCCTTACTCGTTCTTCTGGTAAGCAATCTGTGGGCGGGCCCGGCTGTGTTGCCGGTGCCGATTGGCCAGACCTACCAGATCAACCAGCCCTGGAAGGCACAGGTCGGCGACGATCTGCGATGGGCGGCACCGGACTTTGATGATTCCGGCTGGAGCGATGCCTCCGCCGTCCCTCGCATCACGAGCTACGTTTGGTACCGGCAAAGCATTCTTCTCCCTGCGGGCGACGGCCCCCTCAGCCTGTGGATTCCCGGCATCGCTTCCGCCGGGGAAGTTTACCTCAACGGCGAACGTACCCTCGAATTCGGAACGCTGACTCGATGGTGGACCCACCGGCGGGATCCGGTGCCACCGGTTGCCATCGCCTCCGCACTCCGCAAAGGCACTACGCTCGTAGTCGCCGTGCGCGTCAAGAAGCTGAACGGAGGGCCTGGGATCAGTGGATCCCCTTTGATCGGAGACGCGAGCAGGATTGCGGCTGAATACGCTGCCGCGCGGCTGAATGTTTGGCGCAATTCCGTCGCCGCGCTCGCAATCCTGATTTTTCCACTCGGGGCCAGCTTGGCCTTTCTGCTCTATTGGGCTGGCCGGCGAGACCGGATGGAGCAGTTCTGGTTTGCCACTCTCTGTCTTGGATATTTCGCCTCAGACCTCGATCAGTTGCGCCCGATGGGCTTGCCTCAATCTTTCGCCCTCATCATCGATTGGCTCACCATCGTTGCCGCATACGGGACGTGGCGCTTCTTCCAAGGCCCCCGCAAAGCGGCCTCGACCGACCGCTGGCAAATTGGATTTGGCGTCGTGGCCATCTTACTGTGTCTGGTCGCCTTGTTGCGCCGAATGCAGGTCGTCGATGGAGTCGAGGGCGTTAGCTTTATCGGATTATTTTTTTATATGGGATTGACCCTACAGGCCGTGATCATTCGGCTGTTGCGGGGGGACGTGAAAGTGCTCTGGCTCTACCTGCCTTACGCGTTGGTTTCCGTTGGCGAAATTGTCTATTATTTGCGGGTCGCATCCTCAACGCTTGCCGGCCAACAAGTTATAACTGGCGGAATCTTTCTGAGGTACGGGCTGCTGGCCGAGCCCTTCTCAGTCGACCTCGGGCAAGTGGGGCAGCTGATGAGCCTTGGGGTGATGTCCGCCATTGTCCTGCGGGGAGTGCTGCAACTTCAGAAAGAGAAACAGGTACTGGAGGGCGAACTGGAGGCGGCGCGGCAGGTGCAGCAACTGCTGGTTCCCGCCGCTGGCGTCGAGGTCCCCGGCTTTGCCGTCGAAACTGTCTATGTCCCGGCCCAGCAAGTGGGCGGAGATTTCTTCCTGCTGACTGCCATCCCCGGGGATGGTTTATTGGCGGTGGTTGGGGATGTGAGCGGCAAGGGCCTGCGCGCCGCGATGGTGGTAAGCCTGATCATCGGCGCGCTGCGCAGCCGCCGGTCTGACGCGCCGGGGCAGGTGCTGCACGATCTGAATGACGCTCTTTGTGCTCAGGCGACAGGGGGATTCACAACCTGCTGCTGCGTCCG
>JANXUM010000060.1 GCA_025356215.1 Bryobacter sp.
CCGCCGCCTTGCCCGCCTTGGCCCAACAAGTTCCTCCCAGCCAGCCCACTCCACAGCTCCCGGGCCGCGGCGGCGCCCTCAATCAAGATCTCCCCAAACTTGACGTCATGATCGCCGACGACGTGGCCTCCATGACCCCCCGCTTTTTTTCTCCCGCGCAATTCGCAGCTCTTACTAAGCTCAGCCAGATCCTGGTGCCCACACCCGACGGCGGCGTCGGCGCGGCAGAAGCGCGCGCTGCCGAGTTTCTTGACTTCCTCATCGGCCAGTCTCCTGCCGATCGCCAGCAGGTCTACTTAAAGGGCCTGGACCTTCTCGTCAAGGCTGGCTTCGCAACCATGACTGACGAGCAGGCCATCAAAACAATGGCACCCTTGCGCACACAATGGACCTACGTGCCCTCAACAGACCCGCTCACGCACTTTCTCCACACCGCCAAAGCCGACGTCCGCATGGCCACTCAGAACTCAAAAGAGTTCAGCGCAAAGAACGCCTCATCGGCCCGCCGCTTCGGCGGCGTCGGTCTCTACTGGTATCCCCTCGACTAGGAGTCATCTATCATGGCAACCCAAGAATACGACGCTCTCATCATCGGATCCGGTGCCTCCGGCGGCATGGCGGCACACACCCTCACGAAACGTGGCCTCAAGTGCGTCATGGTTGAAGCAGGTCCGCTGGTTGACTTCGAGCGAGTCCGCGGCCTCAAGCCCGTTTACGAACTCCCCTATCGCGGCTTCGGCAAGCCCGGGCGTCTGCCCCATGTACTCCAGGCCAACGAGTTCAACGCCAACCAATGGGTGGATGAAAAAGAAGTCCCCTACACTCACGATCCCAAGGAACCCTACAACTGGGTCCGCGTGCGCATGGTCGGCGGCAAGAGCCTCTTCTGGGCGCGCATGTCCTTCCGTCTCAGCGACTACGAATTCAAAGCCAAAGACCACGATGGCTTCGGCGAGAACTGGCCCATCAGCTACGCCGATCTTGCCCCGTTCTACGATCGTGTCGACCCGATCTTCCGCGTTACCGGTCGCAAGGAGGGCCTCAAGCAACTCCCCGACGGCCTCTTCATCGAAGACGAATCGCCCGACTCTGAAGCCACCAAGCGCATGGCCGCCGCCGGTAAGCCCATGGGCATGACGATCACCAAGATCCGCCGCTCGCTCGGCAATGGCCAGCTCGCCAGTTCGCGCAATCTGCTGCTGCCGGACGCCATGGCCACCGGCAATCTCACCATCGTCCCCAACGCCATTGCCCGCGAGATCAGCATCGACAAGAACACCGGCAAAGCCAGCGGGCTGCACTTCATCGAAAAGCACTCGAAGCGTGAGATGCACATCAAGGCCAAGGTCGTCGTTGTCGCCGCATCCTGTCTGGAGAGCACGCGCCTGCTACTTAACTCGAAGATCGCCAATTCCAGCGGCGCCCTTGGCCACTACCTCTGCGACCAGATGTACATCAGCAACAGCGTCGTCGCGCTGATCCCCGAAGCCAAGAACGGCAAAGCCGCGCGCGGCATGGTGGGCGGCGGCGGCTACATTCCCCGCTTCTCGAACCTGGTTAAAGGCAAAGAGAAGAACTACATTCGTGGCGCGGCCTTCGACTTCTCCACCGGCGGCACGCCTGACGCCAAGTATTTCCCCGGCTGGGGCAAAGAGCTCGACGAGCAACAAGCCGTCGCCCGGGGCGCGGGCTTCGGTGCAACCTTCATGGGCGAGGCCCTGCCCCGATTCGAAAATTACGTGCGCCTCGATAAGGCCGTGGTTGACGCTTACGGCATCCCGGTCCTCAACTTCCAGGTCAAGTACGGCGAGAACGAGGCCAACATGGTCAAGGATTCCGTCGAGACCCTCGCCGAGGTCTGCCGCAAGGCCGGATTCGAGGTCATCCATAAGAACGACAAGCCCTTCCCGCCCGGTTACAGCATCCACGAGGTTGGCACCTGTCGCATGGGCGACGACCCCAAGAAGAGCGTCCTCAACAAGTGGAACCAGTCACACGACATCAAAAACCTTTTCGTTGTCGACGGGTCCAGTTTCGTCACCGCCGGGTCGCAGAACCCCACGATGACTATTTGCGCCCTGTCCATGCGCGCCTCGGAGTATCTTGCCGACCAACTCGGCAAACGAGAGATCTAAGTTGCGCTGGCTGGCGTTGTTACTCACCACGGTCGCTTGGGGCGCCGACCTCAAAATTACTGCCAATTTTCCCGGCGGCAAGCTGGGCCAAGTGCAGCGAGTCAGTGAGTGGCACTGGCGCGTCGGCGTCAAAGGACAATCCGACCAGGACGGTCGCAACCGCCAAGCCAGTTGGTATTACTTCCGCGTTGAGGGCGCTCGTCGCGGCAAGCAGATCGTCATCGACTTAGTCGATCTCCCCGGCGAGTACAACTACGAGAAGAACCAGGGCGCCGTAACCAAGGACACGCGTCCTTACTGGCGCGAGAAAGATAAGGGCGAATGGTTCGAAGCCGAAGGCGACTATGACCCGGTCGAGCCTAAGTGGCGCCTCCGGTTCAATCCCAAAAGCCGATCATTCACGGTCGCCCATCTTGAGCCGTATCTCCCCAAGCAGCTCGACGCGCTGCGCAAAGATCTCAAGCCCGAGATCGAGGTCATCGGCAAAACCCCATCGGGCCGCAAGATCGAAGTCTGGACGCTGGATCGTTCCGGTGCCAAGCCAGGCGCGCCCACCGTTTGGCTCATGTTCCGCCAGCACGCCTGGGAGGCGGGCACGAGTTGGGTCGCCGACGGCGCGTTGCGCAATCTGCCCGATGGCGTCCGCTGGAAGATCCTCCCTTTCAACGACCCCGATGGCGTGGCCGAGGGCGGCGTGCGCTTCAATAAGTTCGGCTACGATCTCAACCGTAACTGGGACGCCCCGTACGACGCGATCAAGCGCCCGGAAATCCTGGCCCAAAAGAAGGCTATGGACGCTTGGCTTGAGCAAGGCAACAAGATCGATTTCTTCCTAAGCGTCCACAACACCGAGACCGGCGAGTATCTGGAAGGCCCGCCTGAAGGGCCGGGAAGGGCATTGTGGCAAGCCCTCAAGGACCACAGCGCCTTCGACCCCGACCGCGCCTACTTCACTCGCATGGATGTCCCGTCCCCCGGCCGCGCCAACGTCATTCAATGGCTCTGGAACGACAGGCGCGTCCAAGCTCATCTGATGGAGCTTCGTATCGCTCGGAGTCCGAAACTGGAAGCCCGACCGACCGCCGAATC
>JANXUM010000079.1 GCA_025356215.1 Bryobacter sp.
GTGATCACGAACGGCAAAGTGGAGGGCATTCATTCGCGCCAGAAGAACCGCGCGACCGAACTGATCGAGAACTTCATGGTGGCCGCCAACGGGGTGATGGCGGAGACCTTGGCAAAGGCGAAGGTTTCTTCGATTCGCCGGGTGGTGAAGACGCCTGAGCGGTGGCTGCGGATTGTGGAATTGGCTGCGCGTTATGGGGAGAAGCTTCCCGAGCAGCCGGATTCCGGGGCTTTGAGTGCCTTTCTACAGAAGCGGAAGGCCGCAGACGCGGTGCATTATGCGGATGTATCGCTGGCGGTGGTGAAGTTGATGGGGCCGGGAGAGTATGAGCTCTCGCAGCCCGGGGGCGAGCAGGTTGGACACTTTGCGCTCGCGTCTCAGGATTATACGCATTCGACTGCGCCGAATCGAAGATTTGCGGATCTGGTGACGCAACGTTTGATCAAGGCCGTGTTGGGTCATGCTGCGCCGCCTTATTCGGATCAGGAACTGGAATCGATCGCGAAGAACTGCACGGAGAAGGAGAGCGCGGCGCGGAAAGTGGAACGGGTGATGAATAAGCGCATTGCTGCGGTGGCGCTGATCCCGCGGGTTGGCGAGAATTTCGCCGCGGTGGTCACTGGGGTAACGCCCAAGGGAGTTTTTGTGCGGGTTCTGAATCCTCCGGCGGAGGGGTTGCTGATGCGCGGCCAGCAGGGAGTGGATGTGGGCGACCAATTGCGCGTGCAGTTAGTCAGTACGGACCCGAGGAGGGGGTTCATTGACTTTGCGCGGAGCTAGCGAGATCGCCGTATCGATTTTGGCTGTTTGCGTCACGGCTGCAGCCGGGGGGTTGGAGTGGGCGCTGGTTTGTTCGATCGCGGTTGCGGCGCTTTGGTGGCGGGGTTTTAGGTTTGGGACGCTGGTGAGCGTGCTGGCGGTAAGCTTGCTGTGGCTTGCCCTTTACCGCTTTACCGCGGACCGGCGGTTGTTTTTCCCGTATACGATGCAGTTGGCGGTGCAGCTGGGATTTTTGCTACGGGGCAGAGTGGCGCATCCGGCGATTATTGGCGGGGGCGGGCTGATGGCTGTATTTGTTTTGATCCGCGTTGTGCAGGCCGCCACAGCCGCGGTGCTTTTTGTTGAGGTGCTGGTCTGTGTAGCGATCTTGTTGCTGAGTTTGCGGACGCGGAATGCAGATTTCCGCACGGTCGCGTCCGCCGTTGCATCGCTGTTGGCTTACGTCAGCCTGGCGCTTTAGCGAGGATTCGCGGTTGCGCTAGGGCTTCATTTGACTTTTCAGGACTTCGATTGCCTTCTCGATTTGGCGATCTTTGCCGGCGAAGAAGTCGGCGGGTGTGTTGTCGACAACGTAGTCGGGGGGGACTCCGTAGTTTTCCATGTTTTCGCCGGTTGAGGTGTAGACGCCGGCGCCGGGGGTGCGGATTTGCGAGCCATCGAGAAGAGTGTAGCTACCCGTGCCGATGACCGCGCCCATGGTGGGCATTCCGATAAGCTTGCCGAGGCCGAGGCGGCGGAAGCCATCGGGAAACATCTCAGCGTCGCTGGCGGAGCGTTCGTTCTGCAGGACCGCCATGGGGCCGTAGTAGGCCTGGATGGGGCGGGCGACGTCGATCGAATCGCGACCGCGGGTGCGCTGGTATTGGTTGCGCTGGTTGAGGATCTGCAGCAGTTCTTGATCGATGCCGCCGCCGCCGTTGAAACGCTGGTCGATGATGAGCGCCTTTTTGTCGCGTAAGTCGATGAGATCCTCTTGGAATTTCTGTAATGACGGGGCGTCCATGGCCCGGATGTGGAGATAGCCGATCTCGTTATTGGTTAGCTTGTCGACCATCGTGCGGCGGTTCTCTACCCAGAGGTTGTATTCCAGGTTCGACATTGCCACGGGAGTCATCGGATCGATGGAGATGGTCCAGGCTCCGTCGGTTGACGGCTTTGAGTTGACCAGGAACTCAAGCTTTTTGCCGGGGAGGATGTTGAGTAACTCGTGATAGTTACGTGTGGATTTGAGTTGTTGCCCGTTGACGGCAAGGACGTAGTTGCCGGGGGCGAGCTTGATGTAGTCTTTGTCGGCTGGACCTTTGCGGGTGAGGGAGTCGACTTGATAGATGCCGGTGGCTGAATCGGGCTTCATGGTGAAGCCGGGGTTGCGGGTGGCGATGCGCTCGGGGGCGACCTCACCGGGGAGGAGGCCTCCGCCGGAGACGCCGGTGTGGGAGGCATTGAGTTCGCCGATCATTTGCATGATGACGTTGTGGAGCTCCTCGGGGTCGGAGACGTGCTCGAGGACCGACTCGTATTTGTCTTGCGCGGCGGCCCAGTTGACGCCGTGCATCTTGGGATCGTAGAAGCGGTACTTCATCACGCGCCAAGCCTCTTCGAAGACCTGCTTGCGTTCGGCGGCGCGGTCGATGACCATGTTGACGCTGAAATCGACGCGCTTGGGGGTGGGCCCGGCGGCGGTGGGCATGGCGGCGGTGGGAGCTCGCGCACCGCGTGCGGGGGCAGTGTCGTCGGCGCTTGCCGCTGGCACGGGCACGGAATAGAGATGGCCGCCAATCATCGTATAGACGCTGCGGCCGTCGCGGGACCATTGGGGTTCGTTGCCGCCTCCGAAGCCGCGGCCTCCTCCACCGCCACCGCCTCGACCGGCGCGGCCGCCCGCGTCGGCTACGGTTGTGTTGAGACGGGTCATACCGGTGCCGTCATCTTTAATCGTGTACAAGGCGGGGCCGGCGGCCATTGCATCGGCAGTGGGCGCGCCCGCGCCGAAGCCTCCGCCGACTTGGAAGAGGATCGTTTTGCTGTCCGGTGAGGCCGAGACCGACATGACCGCGCCGGGGGCGTTGCCGAGCTTTTGGATGCGGCGCTCCAGGCCGTCCCACTGGATTTCGACCATGGGGGGCGCGGGCGGGCCGCGACGGGCCTGGGGCGGGCCTTGGTTCTCGTTGAGTTGCGCGAGGGCCTGTTCTTCTGTATTGATGTCGCGGGATTCGGGGGCTTTTTCCTGACGGGTAAGCGACAGGGCGAAGAGCTGGGCGGGGGTTCCGCGGAAGCCTTGGGAGGCCATCGCGGGGGCGCTAATGCCGCCGGTGAAGAGGAGCTTTTTGCCGTCGGGGGTCCACTTGGCTCCGTTGGAATATTGGAACTGATCGGAGGAAATGGCGTGTTCGTCGCCCTTCTCCAGGTTCTTGATCCAGACTTGATAGCGCAGTAAGCGGTCCTGTTTCGAGTAGGAGATCCACTTGCCGTCCGGGGCGAATTGGGCTCCGACGATGTTGCCGGAGTTGCTGCTGGCGAGGACTTCGGTCTTGCCGCCTTCGATTTCAACTTTGCGTAGTTGGTGGTCGGAGCCGGACCAGAGCAGGGACTTTGAATCGGGGGACCAGACGAGTTGCGATTTGTCGCAATCGGCGTCGGTGAGCTTGCGCGGGGACTTGCCGAGTTCGTCGGAGAGCCAGACTTCCTGACGGCCGGAGCGATCGGAGATGAAGGCGATCCATTTGCCGTTGGGGGACCAGCGAGGCTCTTCTTCGCGCCAGGGCGTGTCGGTTACGCGCTGGGGTTCGCCGGTGCCTGTGGCGACGGTGAAGATTTCACCGTGGACGACGACGGCGGCGCGGCGGTTGGAGGGGGAGAGGTTGAAGCCTTCGGCCTCGTTGTTAATCGTTACCAGTTGGGTGTCGTTGTCTTTGGAATCGGAGGCGAGTTCGACGCGGATCTCTGTGGATTTGCCGGTGGCGACGTCGAGCTTCCAGAGGCCGAAGTTGTCTTCATAGACGATGGTCTTGCGGTCTGCGGAGATGCTAGGGAAATAGAGATTTCCATCGGTATGGCGGGTGACTTGGGTTGCGGGGCCGCCTTTGGCAGAGATCTTCCAGATGTTGTTTACGCTTTTCATCACCTCAGGGCCGCCGAATTGGATGTTCTTTTCGTTGGGGAGGCGATCGCTGACGAAGTAGATTTCGTCGTTGTTGGCGTACATGGGCCAGAGGTAGTTGCCTTTGAATTCAGCGTCGCCGAGCTTGGTGTAAGACTTGGCGGCCATGTCCATGACCCAGAGGTCTCCGGCGTAGGAGCCGCGATAGTGCTTGCGCGACCAGACGGCGGGATGGCGCATGAAGGCGAGCTTTTTGCCGTCGGGAGAGTAACTGCCGGTGGCACCCCAATCGGTGTCGATGGATTGCTCGAGGCCGCCTTCGGCGGGGACTTCGAAGAGGGTTGCGACGGAGGGGAAGACGCCTTTGGCGCGAGTTGAAGAGAAGAGAATGCGCTTGCCGTCGGAGGACCAGCCAGCGACGTTATCGTCAGCCGTGTTGAAGGTGAGTTGTTTGGGTTTGCCGCCGGTGCTGGGGACGACGTAGACGTCGTAGTTGCCGTCGCGATTGGAGGAGAAAGCAACCCAGGCACCGTCGGGGGAGAAGCGGGGGTAGATGTCGCGGGCTTTATTGTCGGTGATGCGCTGGGGGTTGGCACCGGTGTCCGAGGAGACCCAGATGTCGCCGAGGTAGGAGAAGGCAACGCGGCCCTTGGAGTAAGTGGGCTGGCGGAGGAGCTTGACCTCGGCGGTGGCGGTGAATGTTACGAGAAGGAGGAGGAGAAAGTTGCGCATGGATTTGTCCGTTGAGTTAGTTGACGATTTGTTCGAAGATGGCGAAGTCGCCGGGGTTCCAGGCTTGGGCGATGACGTATAGCTTGCCATTGTACTCGCGCATGACCGCGTTGTGGACGTGGGTGAAGAGGGGGAGGCCGAGGTCTTCTTTTGGCATGAGAGTGCTGACGAGTTTGTCGTTGTCGAGGATGTAGATGGGGGCTCCTTTGGAACGATCCGGACCGTCCAAGGCACCGATCACCGCGTAGTTGTTCAGATAGTAAATGTCGCAGGGGAGCGAGCCCAGGGGCAGTTTGAGCGTTGAGATGTATTGGCCGAATTTGGTGTAGCGGTCGATCTCGGAATTGGGACGGTCGGAGATGTCGAGGCGCTTGGTGCCGGGGGGATTGGTGATGCCGTGGCCGGTCATGAACTGGCCAGGGGCCATGCCTTTGCCGCCGAAGGAGAGGTCGTGCCAGGCGAGCTTGAAGGGGTTGAGTGTCGGCTTGATGGTGAGCACGTAATCGAGATTGGAGTAGCCGGTGGTGACGTAGAAGAGGCCGTCGAGCTGTTCGATGTCGGTGGGGATGAGGCCGCCACGACCGTTGAAGTAATCCGTGGCGCCGGGGTGGCCCATGTCGGTGCCGTAGGCGGGTGCGCCGAGGCTGGCGACGAATTTGCCGTCGATGGTGGTGACAAAGATTTTGCCGGCGTCATTGGAGGGGAAGAGGAGGTAGCTGTTGCCGTCGGGGGCGTGCCAGATGTTGGCGTTGTGCATGTTGGCATCCTTCATCTCAGGAGGGGTGGGCAGCATGCGGGTGGACTTGATGTCGGTGGAGATTTGAATGATGCCGGCGCCTTTGAGAGCGAAGGAGGTTTCGCCTTTGCCGGGACGCATATCGACAGCGAAGCCGCCGTGAGCGGACTTGAGGACGGCCTGGGCTTCGGCAGGGAGTTGCGCGGAGGTCATGATTGTGCGGAAGCGGAGCTTGCCGTTACCGGTGGGGTTGTTGGACTGGGCCGTGGTGTTTTGGGTGAAAAACCAACTTGCGGCGAGCAGCGTGAGGAAAAGGGTGCTGAGAGATAGGCGCTTCATTCAGCGCCTATTGTACGCCAGTGGGGATTTTATTGCAGTTTGTAGAGGCGGAGGGCGAGCCTTATTAGTTGCGGATCGGGATGATTAGGGTTTGCGGGCCCGGGGCTCCGTTGAGGGTGTAGGTGAAGGGGACTGTATCGCTTGCCGGGACGTTGGGGACGACGATGTTGAACTGGTAGAGGCCGAGGAAGTTTCCGGCGAGGCCAGCGAAGGTGACGGTGGCGGGGACGCCGGCGAAGGCAGCCTGGAATGAGAGCTGGAGGCGGTTGGGCAGGGTTACGATTTGGCCGGCTGGGATGTCGGGCGTGACTTGCCCGAAGCCAACACCATACATGACGATCGTGTCGCCGGGCTTGGCTCTGGCGGTGGGCGCTCCGGGAACTGGGGGCAGGACGAAGGTGACTCCGTCAGGGAAGAGCGCGGCGACATATTGGCCAGCGGCGAGCTTAAAGACGGCGGGGGCGAGGAGGCCGGGTTGGACGGCGTTGACTGTTATGGTGCTGGTTAGGCTTGCGCCGCCGTAAGTGGTTACTACAACGGGTTGAGGACCGGAGGGGAGGCCGGAGGGCACTTGGGCGTTGACTTGAGTGGGACTTACGAAGTTGATGAAGGCGGGCTTAGCGCCGATGGTGACCGAGGTGCCGCCGAGTTTGGTGGGAGCAAAGACCCCGTCGAAGTCGGCGCCAGACCATTGTTGGGACTGGACATTGGCGAGATTGGAGCCGTAGATTTCCATCCAGGTGCCCGGGGCAAGCGCGGAATAGGCACCGTAGGAACTGGCGGTGATGACGCCCTGACTGGTGCGGATGACGGGAGCGGCGTCGAGAGCGCCGTTGACCTTGCCGGAGATGGTGGCACCGGCAGTGGCACCCACTTGTGCGGTGACGCATTGCTGGACAAGCGTGCAAACGGCGGTGGTGTCAAAGAAAAAATTGAAGCTTGGAAGCTGGAAATAAGGGACGGAGAGACCCGATTTATCGACGAGGGTGACTTCGAAGGTACCGCTGCTGAGAGCGAAGAATACCTCGCTGGCACCGGGAGTTCTGGCCACGGTGTTCAAAGGCGAAAGCCCATTGCCGGGGTAAGTGAGAAGGAAATTGACAGTGCCGCCAGAGCCGACACCGGTGTAGGGTGCCGTAACCAGACACTTTGTCAGAGAGCCATCGAAGGCGCAGGCACCCCAGGTGACACGAGTCTGGCCACGGCCTTGGCTATCGACCCCCAAACCGGTGAGGGTGACGGTTTGAGCGCTTGGAGTATAGGTGGCGACGGCAGCGGAGGCCCATTGGCAAAGCGGGGCGAGGGTGGCGAGTAGGACGGCGGTAGATAGTCTCAAGTTAAGAATCTTTCTGCAATCAGTATCGCCTCATTTCGCTTGGTTGCTATAAATAAAAGTCTATGGCGATGACCAGCGATGAGAATGTCGGACTGTTAATTGAGGCTTGGAAGCTGATGGTGGGGCGGATGCCGGGGGGCGTTAATACACAGACCGAAGGCGTGGCCACGATGTGCGCGAATGTTGCTCTGCCCTTCTTCAACCTGTCGACACTGGAACGGTCGGTCGGGGATGTTGAGGATTTGCGTGGACTGATGGAAGTGGCAAAGGCACGCGCTGCGGCTTGCGATCATGCGTCACTGTTGGTGTTGACAGAAGACTGGGTGCCCGCGGATTGGGAGACGGTAGCCGGCGAGTTTGGGTTGGGGATGATGATGAACTTAACCGGAATGGCGGCGGAGGAGTTGCTGCCGCCGAGACGGAGCACACCGGAAATTGAGTTGCGGCGGGTGACGGACGAGAAGACGGCGGGGGATTTGGCAATCGTGAACGCGCTGGCTTACGGAATGCCGCCGGAGATGTTTGAGTGTATCTGCAACATGCACATTTGGCATGAGGACAGCCATGGGTATGTCGGCTATGTGGATGGGAAAGCGGTGACGGCCGCAGCAGCACTGCCGGTGTCGGGGACCATCTATATGGCGCTGGTGGCGACGCTGCCGGAGTCGCGGGGGAAGGGTTATGCGGAGGCGGCGATGCGCGCGGCGATTGGAAGCGCAGGCGGGGGGCGGATTACGCTGCACGCCTCGGACGCGGGGCAACCGGTGTACCGGGCGATGGGGTTTGAGCCGGGAGGCAGGATGATGATTCTCGGGCCAGCTCACGGCTAGATATACTTAGGCCACTATGGTTGCTTCGAAGGATGTTGATCGCAGGAATTTTTTCGTCCGGGGCACGCATGTGCTGGGCGCATTTATTGGGGCCGCGCTGGGGATTCCGGCGCTGATTTACATGCTGAAGCCGCCGCGAAGCATTGCGCCGGGCGGATGGGTGGACGCGGTGGATTTGAACACGTTGAAGCCGCGGATTCCGGAAGAGGTGTCTTTCCGGAGGATTCGCAAGGATGGGTGGAAGTTGATCACGGAGCGGTCGACGGCGTGGGTTGTGAAGCTGTCGGACAAGGAAGTGGTGGCATTCACACCGCAGTGCACGCATTTGGGGTGCGCGTATCATTTTGAGGAATCCAAGGGCGAGTTTCTTTGCCCGTGCCATACCTCAAATTTTTCGATTGAGGGAGCGGTGCTGAATGGACCGGCGCCGCGACCGCTGGACCGGTATCCGGTGAAGGTGGAGGGATCGCGGTTGCTGATCGGTACGATCGAAGCCGCCAAGGCGGACGGCGGAAAGAGGGGCGCCTAATGATCCGGGCCGTTTTGGACTGGATCGAAGACCGGACAGGGTTGGTCTCGACGGTAGCGCACTTTTTAGACGAGGACATACCGGCGTCCTCGGGATGGCAGCAGGTGTTCGGCAGCGTCGCGGTGTTCTTGTTTATGACGCAGGCATTTACCGGCATCTTACTGGGTTTGAATTATGGACCGACGCCTGGGGAAGCTTATAACAGTCTGCGGTTTATCATGAGCGAGCTCACGGGCGGGGCGTTGATCCGGGGGCTGCACCACTGGGGCGCGTCGTTGATGGTCGTCGTGGTGGTGCTGCACATGATTCAGGTGTTTGTCTGGGGCGCGTATAAGAAACCGCGCGAGGCGACCTGGATGGTGGGTGTGGTGCTGTTTCTGTTCACGATGGCGTTTGCGCTGACGGGTTACTTACTGCCGTGGGACAACCGGGCTTATTGGGGAACCGTAGTTACAACGCAGATTGCCGGGGGAGTGCCGGTGATGGGGCCTTACGTGGTGAGGCTGATGGGGGCTGAGGGCGGCGTGGGCGTGGTGACGTTCGCGCGATTCTACGCGGCACATGTGCTGATCTTGCCAGCGCTGACGGCGCTGTTGATCGTGTTTCATATTTACCTGGTGAGGCGGCATGGGGCGGCACCGGTACCAGGGGATGAATTGGTTCCACGTAAGAAGTTTTACCCCGTGCAGGTGTTTAAGGATACGGCGGCGATCAGCGGCATGTTCGCGTTGCTATTTGGGCTTGCGGTGATGGCCAAGGCTCCGTTGGGGAGGTTGGCTGACCCGACGGATACGGCGTTCATCCCCCGACCCGAGTGGTATTTTCAGTTCTTGTTTCAACTGCTGAAGTATTGCGAGGGGCCGCTCGAAGTATTTGCGACGGTGGTGTTGCCGGGGTTGACGGTTGGGGCGCTATTTCTGGTGCCGTTTATCGATCGCGGCCCGATGGTGAAGGTGACCAAGCGGACGGTGGCGTTTGCTTCGGTGGCGCTGTGTGCACTGGTGTGGGGCGGGTTGACGGCGGCGGCGATTGTCGAGACGCCTGAGGCGGCGGCGATTGCCGAGCGTGAGGGCCCGATGGACTGGGTGGAGCTAACGCCGGAGGAATTGGCGGGTGTGGGTTACTTCAAGCAAGAGCAATGCGGGAGTTGCCATACGCTGGGGCTGGCGCAGGAAGACAAGCCCGGGCCGAACCTGGGGTCGGGCGGGGTGTCGCGCAACGCGGCGTGGATGATCGCGCACTTCAAGCAACCGGCGCAGATGATCCCGGGGAGTCAGATGCCAACGGTGGCGTTGAAGGGGAAAGAGTTGAACGCGCTGGCGGCGTTTTTGCTGAAGCTGACACCGCAGAACGCGGCGAAGATGCAGGAGATCCCGGCGTACGCGACAGAGGGGGCGCTGGTCTATCAGCGCAATCAGTGTTCGATCTGCCACAAGGCAAATGGGGCGGGAGCGGACGCGGGGCCGCCACTGAATGGGCTGGCAAAGAGGCGGAAGGCGGACTGGGTGATGGCGCATTTTTTGAATCCGCAAAAGTACGACCCCGATTCGACGATGCCGTCCTACAAGTTCTCCGCGAAAGAGAATACGGCGATCACCACCTACTTGATGGCGTTGCCATAGCGCGGCGCTTGTGATAGCTTGATGGGCCGAAGGAATACAAGCTCATCATGAAAACCATTTGGATCGCTGGACCGGCAATCGTCATTGCCGCGCTATTGGCAGGCTGCGACAAGCCGCCGGCCCCGGACACGCGAGAAGCGGACGCCGCAGCGATTCGGGCGTTGGAAGCGGAGTGGGCGAAAGTAGGGATGAGTAAGGATGCGACGAAGTTTGTCAGTTACTACACGCCCGACGCGCTGGTGCTGATGAGCGAGGCTCCAGCGATGCGGGGGACGGAGTCGATCACTGCGGGATTTAAGGGTGCGATGGCGGACCCGAATTTCTCTTTGAATTTCACCACGGGCAAAGTGACGGTGGCGAAGTCTGGCGATTTGGCGACGACCGAAGGCACCTTTGTGCAAACGGCGACGAATCCGGCAGACAAGCAGAAGATGACGGTCAAGGGTAACTACATCACGAACTGGGCGAAACAGGCCGACGGAAGCTGGAAGTCTTTCGAGGACGTGGCGATGAATGAACCCGCACCGCCAGCCCCGCCGGCGGCGGTCAAGAAGAAGTAAGCCAGATGCAGAACCAAGGTCCTCCTCCGCCGCAAGCGATTCTGTTTGACCATGTGCTGGGGTTTTTCCGGTCGCGCACCATACAGGTGTTTGCTGAATTGAGGGTTGCCGACGCGATTGCGGCTGGGCGCGCGCCGGGCGTCAACGAAAGATTTTTGCAGGCGGCGGCGGGCATTGGGCTGTTGACCACAGTCGAGGGCGGCTATGCGCTTACACCGCTGGGAGAAGTGTTGCGCAGCGACACGCCGGGATCTGTGCGGGATTTCGCGGCGGCGGTGATGGGCGGGGCGCATTATCAAGCGTGGGGGCATTTGGCGTATGCGGCGCGGACGGAGGAGAACGCGTGCGTGCAGGCGCTGGGGGAGGACATTTGGAGTTACTTCACCAAGACAAATCCGACCGAGGGGAAGCTGTTCAACGGGGCGATGTCTTCGATGAGCGAGGGTGTGATTCAAGCCATTCTCGCGTTGTACGAACTGCCGCCGACGGGTTTGGTGATCGATGTGGCTGGGGGAGTGGGCGCGATGCTTTGCGCGTTCTTGCAGAAGCAGCCAGGATTGCGGGGGATCGTGATGGACTTGGAGTTCAGCCGCGAGGGGGCTCAATCGTATATTGCGGCGCAGGGCTTGGATGGGCGATGCGAGTTTGTGGCGGGCGACTTCTTTACGGGCGTGCCAGCCGGAGGCGACCTGTACACGATGAAGTGGATTCTGCACGATTGGAACGATGAGAAGGCGGCGGCGATTTTGCAGACCATTCACGCGGCGATGCCGGAGCACGCGAAGCTTGCCTTGTTTGAGGCCGTGATTCCCACTGACGACGCGAGTTCCGGGCCGGGGCGGATGATGGACCTGAACATGATGGTGATGTGCGGGGGCAAGGAGCGGACCGAGGCGCAGTGGAGAGAACTGCTTGAGGCCAATGGGTTCCATCTGGAGCGGATTATTCCGACGCCGACGCCGAATTTTGTGATCGAGGCGTCGAAGAAGTAGGCCGCTCGGTATCCCTTTTAACAGGATTGTAGTTTAATGATTTGATACACCTCGCGTTGAACGAAAGGGATCAGATGATAAAGCGTCTTCTTGTTACAGCAGCAATACTATCGATGTTTACCAGCGCTTACGCGCAACTTGCCACGACGACCTCGCTGGTGGGGACGGTATCGGATTCCAGCGGCAAAGTGATTGGCGGATCGAAGATAACCGCGACGAACACGGGAACCGCCGAGGTCTACTTAACGACCACGAACGCGGACGGCAATTACCGCATTGAGTTTGTACGACCGGGCACCTACAATCTGGTGGCGGAGTTTGCGGGATTCTCCAAGCAACAGCGGACGGGCAGCATTGTCACCGTGAATCAGACGGTGCGCAATGACTTTGCGCTGGCGGTGGGATCGGTGGCGGAAAGCGTGACGGTGGCGGCGGGCGCGCCGGTGCTGAAGACGGACGACGCGACAATTTCGGCGACGGTAACGACGCAGCAGATTGCCGATTTGCCGATCGGCGGGCGCAATGTATTGATGCTGGCAACAACGACGGCGGGGGTGCTGCCGGGGACAAAGGGGACGCAGGGCGTGCCACCGGGGCAGGCGTTTATCGGCGCGGGAACACGCGAGATTCAGAACAGCATGGCGCTGGACGGGATCAGCATCATGAACAACCTGATCACGACATCGCCAACGCAGCCGATGGTGGAGACAGTGCAGGAAGTGGAAGTGCAGACGGGCACTTACTCGGCTCAGTATGGCGCTTACATGGGCGTGCATTTGAACATGATCACGAAGTCGGGAACGAATCAGATCCACGGCAACCTGGTGGAGTTTATTCGCAACGACGCGTTTGACGCGCGGGGTTATTTCTTGCCTTCGACATCGAAGAAGACGGCGCTGCGGCAGAACCAGTATGGATTTGAGCTGGACGGGCCGCTGGTGTTGCCGAAGCTGTACAACGGGCGGGACAAGACCTTCTTTATGGGATCGTGGGAGCGGCTGCGGAACAAGAGGCAGAGCCTGTCTTCGGGCAACACGCTGATCACTGAGCCGATGTTTGCGGGGAATTTCACGCAGACGCCGACAATCGTAAAGGACCCGCTGAACAACGGCGCGCAGTTCCCCGGGAATATTGTACCGGCGAACCGGATCTCTCCAATCGCGACCGCGCTGCAGCAGTATTATGCGAAGCCGAGCAACCCGAATGCGATCACACAAAACTTTACGACGGTTTTTCCGGCGACGTTGACGAGCGACCAGACGGTGGACCGGGTGGATCAGAACATTGGGTCGAACGCGCGGTTGTTCTTCCGCTATCAGCGGCAGGTGCAGGCAATCGCCAACGGGAACGCAATCCCGTTTAACGCGGCACAGATCCCGTCTACGGCACAGAACTTTACGGTGGGCTACACGCAGACGATCTCTCCGACGCTGATCAACGATTTCAGAATCGGGCGTCAGTCGTTGGCGACGGATTCGGTGAACTACTTTTACTTCAGCGGGATTCAGGGCGCGGGAACGAAGCTGGGGATCCCGGGCTTTGACTCGGACACGAAGAGCGCGAACCCTGGGACGCCGGAATTTAACGTCAGCGGCTTTACGGGATGGGGGAATTCGGGAACGAACTGGTTCCAGAAGGACAGCACTTTGCAGGCCTCTGAGCAACTCAGCTGGCTCAAAGGGAATCACGGGATTGTGGCTGGCGTGGAGTTCCGCAAGTTATACACGTCGCGCAGCGCGGCGAACAGCCCGCGCGGGGTGTTTAACTTCAACGGGCAGTTTTCGGGCTACGCGCCTGCTGACTTTGTGCTGGGTTATGTGCAGAACTTAGTGACGCCGACGGTGCAGTATCAAGGCGACGTGGCGGCATGGCGGAATGGATTCTTTGTGCTGGACAACTGGCAGGTATCGAAGAAACTGACGATCAACTATGGAATTCGGTACGAACTGCAGACGGTGCCTTACTCGGTGGCGGGGAACGCACGCATGCTGAACGCGGACCAGACGGCGGCCGTGCCGGCGACGGTGCCTTCTCCGGGCTTCCGCTTTCACAACCCGAATCACAATAGTTGGGCGCCGCGACTGGGCATTGCGTATCGCTTGAATGAGAAGACGGTGATCCGGACGGGAGCGGGCATTTACTACAACCCGAACCAAACGAACAGCTTTACGTTCCTGACGACGAATCCGCCGTTTGGAAACTCGACAACTTGTACATCATTGCCGAATACGCCGACACTGTCGCTGGCCAATCCGATCGGGGCGGGCTGCAACACCGCCGTCTCGCAGAACTGGATCACGGACCAGTGGCGTCTACCGCCAGCGTCGATGAACCAATGGAGCTTTGGCATCCAGAGGCAGTTGAGCGCTACGACGGGCTTGGACGTGCAATATCTGGGATCGCACTCGCTGCACCTGGACCGCAGCTTCTTCAACAACTCGGCGCTGGTGCCCGGGCCCGGCGCGATCAACCCGCGGCGGCCGAATCAGTTATTCGGTCAGATCCGCACGATCTCGAATGACATGATCTCGAACTATCATCATCTGGCGGTGTCGGTGTCACAGCGCCTGAAGCATGGATTCCAATTTAACGGAAGTTACACTTGGGCGCACGCGCTGGACGTCACGAACGACTCGAACAACGGCGGGACGCCGATGAACCCGTTTAACTGGCGCCTGGACTATGGCAACGCGCCATTTGACATCCGGCATCGCTTTGTTTCGACTTACATCTACGAGATTCCTTTCTTTCAAACCACGAATCGCGCATTGAAGACCGCACTGGGTGGATGGCAAGTGAACGGGATCATTACGCTGCAGGGCGGGACGCCGTTTAATCTGTCGATGAACACGGACGCGGCGAATACAAGTTCGCAAGGCGTGCAGCGGCCCAATCTGCTTTCCACGCCGGTGTATAGCTGTGGCGATGGGCGTCTGGTAGCCTGCATCGACAAGTCTGCTTTTGCCGTGCCCGGCAACATCTCGCAGGGGATTTTCGCATATGGCAACGCGGGGCGGAACATCCTGCGGGGACCGCATTTGTTCAACACCGACATGTCGATCCACAAGAGCTTTCAGATCAAGGAGCGGTTGCGGTTTACGTTCCGGGCCGAGGCGTTTAACGCGTTCAACAGCCCGCAGTTTGCGAACCCGGCGGCCAACATTGAGGCAGCCACGTTCGGAAACATCACAGCCACTTCGACCGCTTCGCGGACGATCCAGTTTGGCGGAAAGATCTCGTTCTAAGGATGTGCGCGTTGAATCGTAGAAGTTTGTTGGGGCTCGCCGCCATTGCGGCGGCGGGCCAGACGCCAGGAGTGCCGGAGCCGATTCGGCGGCTACGGCCGATGACCGACGGTATTGTTCCGATCAGTAAAGCCGAACGAATGGGCAGGATGGAGAAGGCGCGTCGGCTGATGCGGGAGAACAAGATCGACGCGATCTTCCTTGAAGGCGCATCGAGTATGTTTTATTTCACCGGAACGCGGTGGGGTGCCAGCGAGCGGACCTTTGGACTGGTGTTTCCGGCCAAGGGTGAGCTTGCCTGGGTGGTGCCGGCGTTTGAGGAAGCGCGGGCGCGGGAGGTGATCGGCTTTGGCACGGACATACGAGTGTGGGAAGAGGATGAGAGCCCCTACAAAAAGATCGCGGGGATCTTGAAGGACCGGGGCGTTACGAGCGGGCGAGTGGGCATTGAGGAGCGGGTTCGTTTCTTCGTATTCGATGGGATTCGCAAGGAAGCGCCGGGGCTTGAGTATGTAAGTGCGGACCCTGTAACGGCGGGGTGCAGGATGTATAAGTCTCCGGCCGAGATTGCATTGATGCAGCATGCCAACGATGTTACGATCGCCGCTTATCGCGCGGCGTTGGCGACGTTGAAGGAGGGGATGACAGAGACAGACTTGCGGAACAATATGACGTCGGCTTACCGGGCGTTGGGGTTTAACGGGGCGGCGCTGGTGAGTTTTGGAAAGTACACGGCGTTTCCCCATGGCAGCATCACGCCGCAGAAGTTGCGGGAAGGCGATGTTGTGCAGATCGACGATGGCGTGAGTGTGGAAGGCTATCAGGCGGATATTACGCGGACGGTTGTTTACGGCAAGCATACGGCGCGGCAGAAGCAGATTTGGGATTTGGAACGCAAGGCGCAGGACGCGGCCTTTGCCGCAGCGAAGACTGGGGCGACGTGCGAGTCTGTGGACGCGGCGGCGCGGAAGGTAATCACGGACGCGGGGTTTGGCCCCGATTACAAGGTGCCGGGCTTGCCGCATCGCACGGGGCATGGCATCGGGCTCGATGGACATGAGTGGACTAATTTGGTGCGCGGGAACAAGACTAAGTTAGCCGCGGGCATGTGCTTTAGCGATGAGCCGATGATTACGATTTATGGGGAGTTTGGGATCCGGCTGGAGGATTGCTTTTACATGACGGCGGACGGGGCGAGGTTTTTTAGCAAGCAGAGCCCGGCGATCGATCAGCCGTTTGGGTGAGGGTTAGCGGTAGAAAGGTTTCCAGGTGATCCAGCGCGGGCCATAGTGGGGTTCGGGTTGGTTGAGTTCGATCGCGCCTAGATCCGGGGCTTTGCCCGTGAAGTTGTCGTTGACCGTGGGCAGCACTTGGCCCGCGTCGATGGCCTTGGAGTTTGGCTTGAGGCGGAAGTTCAAATCCATGGAGTGGTAGACCTTGTAGCGTTGGGCGGGGTCGGGCGGGGCGAGGTTTTCAAAAATGTCGTAGTCCAGTTCGACTCCGTGTGTTTCCTGGCCGGTGGCTTTTTGGAGTTCGGCTAGAGTGGCGAAACTCTGGAAGGCCGCGCCGGGGGCGAGGAACTCATATTGCTTTGTGACATTGCTGTTGGGACGGAAGCCGTTATAGTCACTGCTGTAGTTGGATGTGGCATTGGCCCAGACCATGATGCCGCGATTGGGGATGTCTTTGCCGAGGAACAAGTTATTGCGGAAGTGGATGTTGGATGAGGCTTCGCGCGCGGTTTGCTCGCCGATCATGGTGTTGTGATAAGCGATGACGCCGGCGGGGGCGGCGTTGAACTTGAAGGGGCCGCCGGCGGGGACTTGGTAGAGGATGTTGCGATAAAAATAGACGGGACCACCGAACATCGGTTGGGCGCTATAACCGTTGTGCGCCGCGTTGACGCCGCGATTTTGGAAGACGCGGATGTTATGTGCGCCGCCGTCGGATTCAATGAAGTCGTCGTTCGTTAGATGTATGTCGTTGTTGTATATGTCGATGCCGGAGGCGCGCTTTTCCGGATCGGGGTCGGGAGGGCCGTAAGTGGAGATACAGATGGCGTCGTGGAAGTAAGCGATGGCATTGTGGGCGATGATGTGGCCGGGGCCGTAGACCTTGATCGAGAAGAAGCTGCGGAGTAAGTGAGATGGGTAGATTCCGGCGGTGCGGGTGCCGGCCTGATTCCAGCCGATGAGGCGGCGCTGGTCCTCGCGGCCAAGGAAGAGATTGTCGGCGATGAAGAAGTCGCGCGAGTCGGCGCTTTCGGTCCAGATGCCCACGCCGATGTCTTCGAAGCGGCAGTTGCGGACCGTCAAAGCTACCGCACCCATGACCTCTTTCTCTCCGGCGAAGAGCGCGACTTCGGTATTGCGGAAGGTGAGGCCATCGAAGATGTGGTGGTGCGTGGCCATCACATCGAAGAGCTTGTGGTTACCAGCACCGTCGAAGATCGCTTCTCCGTCGCCCGCGCCTTTGATGGTGATGGGCTTCTCGGCAGTGCCTTTGAGGGAGAGGGAAGTGGAGCCAGTGAAGGGGGCGCTCAAGGGGTCGACGTAGTTGTAACGCTCGGGACGGTAGAGGCCGGCGTGGATGAGGATGGTGTCGCCGGGCTGGGCTTTTTTCATGCGCACGGCTGTCCAGTCGCCGCGGCCTTCACCGTAGTAGGCGGCCTTGAGGCCGATGAAGCTGGGCTCGATGCGGGGGCCGTCGTGATCGGGAGGGTAGACGTGGAGAGTGCGGCCGCTGGCGTAGGGCTTGGGTTCGGTGCGGGTGCTTACGGTGATGCGTTGGGTTGCTTCGCCAGTAACGCCGTCGGGGTCGTGGAGTGTGAGTTCGCACTCGTAAGCGGTGGCGGATTCGAGATTGAGGATGCTGCCGGCGAAGCCATGGGGAACGATGTAGGACATGCTTTCGCGCTCGCGGAAGACGCGCTCGCCGCCGATGCGGAGGAGGGGGAGAGCGGGGCGCCAGGCTTGGGTGCCGGCCTTACGGAAGCGCACCTCGACGCTGGAGTTGCGGTTGGCGTCGCCTTCGATGGTCCACTCGAAGCCGAGGTTGAGGAGGGTGGGGTGGTTGATGTGGAAGCGCAGGGGGCGGGTTGAGTTTTGGGCCGGGAGCGAGATTGAAGCCGCTAGGAGGAGGAAGAGGGCGCGCATGGTGACGCGTTTAGTTTATGCCATGGCGGGGGCGGCGCACAGAGGAGCGTGGGTGGCATGGGGCGGTTCAAAGTAGAGTTCGAGCGCTTATTTTTCTGTGTCGCCTTGGCTTGCGATATCGACTTGCAAGCATTGAGAGACGTAGCCATCGCCCTCTTTCCAAACGCTAGCGGCAAAGGGACGCTTCATGGCTTTATTGTTCGACAGGACGCTGCCTAAGAATCGACGCGTTCCGGTTCGGAGTCGTCAAGGATCTCGGCGTCTTCGGGGTCGACCCAATTTTGGAGATTCTGCAGCTTTTCTTGTTCGATGCGGAGCTCCCGCTCTTTGCGTTCTTCGATGCCGTCGGCCATGAGTGGTTCCTTCTCTTACTTTAACCCTGCGTTGGAAAGCGATGAATACATTTTGGTCACGGGATCGCCCACGCGGATCTGGCCCTCGGCTTCAACCGATGTGTCGAGCGCCATCACTCCGTCCAGTTCGCGGACGATGCGTTTGAGGATGTTGAGGTCCTGCTTCTGGGTATCCGGGTCGTAAGTGGTCATGACACAGCGCCCTCTGAGCTGGGCCGGGGCGAGGATGACTTTGCCGATTTGGAGGCGGTGGCCGGGCCAGGTTCTCTCTTCTAAACCTTTGACTCCTCCGATGACGATGTTGGGGCGGAGGCGGCGACCGTCGAAGCCCATGTGGGCGATGGCTCCGTCCGTCGCCACCAGCAGGGGGAGAATGTCGAAACGGTTTGCGCTGGTGTCGCGGATCAGGCGCGCTCCGGGCCCGACGGCGGCGTGGACCAAGGTCAAGGCCTCTGGCGACTGCCAATCGTGGCCGTTGATTTGCACTTGGCCTTCTTTACTGGTGGTTCCTTTTAGGCCCAGGAGCCTGGGGTGGGTTCTGGAGGTGATCACTCGACCGTTGGTGCCCACGACCAGGATTTCCCGGTCGCCGCTTAGGCCTAGCTTAGTTACATCCGATTGGTTGATTTTCTCGCCAGCCATCGATTTGACGGGGTAGCGCCAGAGTTCTTTGATGTACATGGGTTAGCTTTCTGGGGCGTCATTGATGCTGGCGATGCGGCGGCGCATCAGGCCGTCTTCGTCGAATTCCCACAACTCGTTGCCGTAGGAGCGGAATTGCTCGCCCGCCTCATTGCGCCAAGTGTATTCGAAGGTGACTGCAATGCGGTTTTCGTTGTAGGTCCAGAGCGTCTTTTTCAAGTTATAGTCGAGCTCTTTGGCCCACTTGCGGCGGAGGAAGGCTTTGATCTCTTCCCGGCCTTTGAGGAACTCGGCGCGGTTGCGCCACTCGGAGTCGAGCGTGTAGCTCAAGGCTACACGCTCGGGGTCCCGGGAGTTCCACGCGTCTTCAGCCGCTTGTACTTTGGCGAGCGCCGTCTGGAGCGTGAACGGGGGTTTCATTGGTGGTTCCTTACAAAGTTATAGAGTTACGGTGTTACAGGGTTACCGAGACGCGGGGGAAGTCCACTTCCGTCTGCGCCACGTGGTTGAAGTAGTTCGTGAAGATGTTGAGCGCCACGTGGGCGACGATCTCGGTGATTTCGGCTTCACTGAAGCCCGCTCCGCGCACCGCCTCAAGGACGCCGTCGGAGACAAGACCGCGGTTGATCACCAGGGTTTGGGCAAAGTGGAGACCCGCGTTGCGCTTGAGGTCGGTCGATTGCGCGTTGCGGCTGGCGGCGATCTCTTCGGCGTTGAGGCCGGTCATCTTACCGATAGCAGTGTGAGCGGAAAGGCAGTACTCGCAGGAGTTGGCTTGCGCAACGGCGAGGGCGAGCTGCTCGCGGAACTTGGCGTCGAGAACGCCAGTGGCGAGTGCGCCGTTGAGGTTGAGGTAGCCTTCGAGGGCGGCGGGGCCCTGGGCGAGCGTCTTCATGAGGTTGGGTGTGATGCCGAGCTTTGCCTGGACTGCGTCGAGAAGCTGCTTGGCTTTACCGGTGGCTTCGTTGTTTTGGATGGGTTGGATTCTTGACATGGATTTCTCTTTCTGAGTTAGCGGACATTTTTGGATAGAAACTTGAGGACGATGTTGGCGATTTGGTCGGCCTCTTCTTCGAGGGCGAAGTGACCGGAGTCGATTGCGTGGATTTCGGTTGTGGGGACGTCGCGTTTGAAGGCCTCGGCACCCAGGAAGCTGAAGATCGGGTCGTTCTTGCCCCAGACGGCAAGGATCGGAGGCTGGGACTTGCGGAGCTGCGCATGCCATTCGTCGTAGAGGGCGACGTTGGTGCGGTAGTCGTAAAAGAGGGCGAGCTGGATGTCGGCGTTGCCGGGGCGATCGAGGGTGGCTTGCGAGAAGGTCCAGGCGTCGGGGTCGACGTTTTCGGGATTGCGGAAGCCGGCAGTGTATTGCAACTTAGTGGTGTCGATCGTGAGTAACTGACGTACCTTCGCCTCAGTTACAGGAGTGCGATCTTTCCAGTACGGTTCCAGATACTCGGCCCAGAAAGGACTTAGACCTTCTTTGTAGGCGTTGCCGTTCTGACTGACGATCGCCCGGATGCGTTCGGGATGCTTCATGAAGAGGCGGAAGCCGATGGGGGAGCCGTAGTCCTGGACATAGATGCTGTATTTGGTAACACCGCGCGAGTCGATGAACTTGTCCATCAGGTTGGCGAGGTTGGCGAAAGAGTAGTCGAACTCGGCTTGGGAGGGCTGGCTTGAGTAGCCGAAGCCGGGATAGTCTGGCGCGATGACGTGGTAGCGGGCGGCAAGCTTGGGGATGAGATTGCGGTACATGTGCGAAGAGGATGGGAAGCCGTGGAGCAAAACGATGGTGGGCTTGGTGGGAGAGCCGGCCTCGCGGTAGAAGATGCTGACGTTGTCAATTTTGGCGGTGTGGAAGGTAGTGCGGGGTTCGCTGGCGGGCAGGCTTGCGGCCGGGGCCAGAGTTGCGAAGAAGATGGCGGTGAGGAGGGTGCTTTTCATGCTGGAAGAGAGTGCACGGCTTGGGCCGAAGGGAAAGTGGGGCTAAGTTGTTGATTTGGTGGGTGCGTTGCCGATGAGGTCTGTTGTGGAAGTTCATGAGTGATGAGATCTCAGTATCGATCTTGTGAGATATCATCATTTTGTATGGAGATGAGTTCGCTAGCTCCGATTTTGGTGGCGATTGCGCGGGAGCGGTCGCTGGATTCGGTATTGGGGGAAATCATGAAGGCTGTATCGGTGCAGCCAGAGGTGGCGTTGGCGCGGCTGTGGTTGTTGGAGAGCGGGACGAGTTGCCCGCATTGTGCGGATCATCAGCCAATTGCCGAGAAGGCGTTGCACTTGCGGGCGAGCGTGGGTGTGAAGCCGGAATGGAGTAATGTTACGGGGAGCTTTCACTGGGTGCGCGTGGCGGAAGGGTTGAAGGTGGGGCATATTGCGAAGACGGGGTTGCCGATTCGGATCGACAATTTGCAGGAGGACCGGCAGTGGGTGCGACACCCGGAGTGGGTGAAGGCGAACGGCCTGGTGGGATTTGGCGGGCGGCCCTTGGTGTTTCGTGGGGAGGTTTTGGGGGTGTTGGCGGTGTTTCGTACGCAGGAGACGACGGCGGAGTGTTGGGAGTGGCTGGGGACACTGGCGGACGCGGCGGCGGTGGCGGTGGCGAACGCGCGGGCCTTTGAGGAGGCGGAGCGGCTGCGACGGGAACTGGAGATGGAGCGGGATTATTTGCGGGAGGAAGTGGAAGAGGTTGGATCGTTTGGGGAGATTTTGGGGAAGAGCGCGTCGCTGGACCGGGCGTTGCGGCAGGTGGAACTAGTGGCGGGTACGGACGCGAATGTATTGATTCTGGGGGAGAGCGGGAGCGGGAAGGAGTTATTTGCCAGGGCGATTCATCAGCGGAGCGGGCGGGCGCGGAAGCCAATGGTGAAGGTGAATTGCGGGTCCATTCCGCGGGAGTTGTTTGAGAGCGAGTTCTTTGGTCATGCGCGAGGGTCGTTTACTGGGGCGATTGCGGATCGGGTTGGGCGTTTTCAATTGGCGGATGGGGGGACCTTGTTTTTAGATGAGGTGGGGGAGATTCCGCTGGAATTGCAGGCGAAGCTGTTGCGGGTGTTGCAGGAAGGGGAGTTTGAGCGGGTGGGGGAGGACAGGACGCGGCGGGTGGATGTGCGGGTAATTGCGGCGACGAATCGAGATTTAAGGAAGGAAGTGGCGGAGGGGCGGTTTCGATTGGATCTGTTTTACCGGTTGGGGGTGTTTCCAATGGACGTGCCGTCTTTGCGGGAGCGGCGGGAGGATATTGCGGCGCTGGCGGCGCACTTTGTGCGTCAGGCATGCGTGCGGTTTCATTTGGCGGAGCCGCGATTGCCGCAGCGGGAAATTGAGCGCGCGCAGCGTTACGATTGGCCGGGGAATGTTCGGGAGTTGCAGAACAGAGTGGAGCGGGCGGTGATTCTGGCGCGCGGGGGGACGATGGAGCTGGAGTTGCCGGAGGGGGACAGCAGTGAAGAAGTGTTTGTGGCGCGGGCCTTGGCGGAGGTGATCCCGGAGGCGGAGTGGCGGGAGCGGGAGAAAGCGAATGTGAGGGCGGCGCTGGAGGCTGCGAAGTATCGCGTGTCGGGGCCGGGCGGAGCGGCGAAGCTATTGGGCGTCCACCCGGCGACGTTGGCTTCCCGCTTGCGGGCGCTGGGGATTGAGAAGAGAAAGCTGGCTATTTGACGGGCTTGCCTTCGGGGGTGAGGATGAGTTCTTTTTTGGGTGCGCCCTTGAGGATGAGTTCGTAGGTGACTAGGTTGCCGGCGGTGAGTTTTTCAGCGGTGACGATGGTGGCTTTGGGGTACATGGACTTGGCGGCGGCTGCAACGGGCGCGGGGAGGGAGGCGATGGCGAGGCCTTCTTCCATTTCGATCAAATCGCCGGTGGCGGAATAGATGATGTCACGGGATTGGCCGGCGTCGGTGGATTCGACTTCATAGACCACCTTGCCATCGCGCTTTTCTTTCGAGACTTTTTTGATGGTCGCGCCGGGGAACTGCTTGGCGAAGGCGGCCTGGATGGGCGCGGGAGCCTTGGACTGCGCGGCGAGGGCCAGGGCGAGGGCGAAGGGGAGCAGAGCTTTCATGAAACCTATCGAATCACAAGGGGCTGAACTTTTCATGAAGATGAAGTCTAGTTTCGCTAGTCTAAGGGGTAATGCTTAGACTTGGAATGTGCGCGACGGCGATGGCGATGGGTGTTTGGGGACAGGCAAACGCGCCAGTGAAGATGACCGAGATCCAGGTGGTGGGGACGCATAACAGCTATCACGCCGGGTTGGGGACGCATGAGATGGAGTATCTCCGGAAAAAGAATCCGAAGGCGGCGGTGGCCTTGGATTACCGGCATCCGAAGATCGAGGAACAGTTGGAGGCTGGGGTGCGGCAACTGGAAATCGACGTGTATGAGGACCGGGAGGGAGGCAAGTTTGCAAGGCCGGCGATGCTTGCGGCGATGGCGAAGGCGGGAATGCCGGCAGACCCGTCATTTGACCCGAAGGGTTTGATGAAGAAGCCTGGCTACAAGGTAGTGCATGTGAAGGATGTGGATTTCCGGAGCCAGTGCCAGCCGTTTAAGGATTGCCTGGCGCGTATTCGCAAGTGGTCTCGGGCGCATCCGCGGCATTTGCCGCTTTATGTATTGATCGAAAACAAGGATCCGAACCCGGAGCCCGGTCCGCCCTTAGAGCAGCCGGGGCGGCTATCGACGGCCAGTTTTGACGCACTCGACGCCGAGATCCGGTCTGTGTTTCGAGCTGATGAGTTGATCACGCCAGACGATGTGCGGGCCGGGAAGAGCACGCTGGAGGAAGCCGTGCTGACGAAGGGGTGGCCAACGCTGGAGAGCGCGAAAGGCAAGGTGGTGTTTCTGCTGGACCAGGAGCGGGTGAGCGATTTATATCTTGTGGGGCACAAGAATTTGGCGGGGCGAGTGATGTTTACGAACTCGTCGCCGGGGAATCCGGACGCGGCATTTGTAAAGATCAACGATGCGGAGGCGGACCCGGAGTGGGTGACGCAGTTGGTGCGGCGAGGCTATCTGGTGCGGACGATGACGGATGGCGGGAGTGCGGCGGTGAAGGCGAACAACACGGCGCGGATGGAGGCGGCGATGAAGAGCGGGGCGCAGTTGTTGAGCACGGACTATCCGTTTTGGTGGAAGGCAAGCAGCGGGTACGCGGTGCAGTTTGAGATGGGGACGGCGAGGTGCAATCCGGCGGTGCCGGTGGTGGCTTGCAATTTGGACGCGTTGCGGGAGAAGTAGCGGGCGGCGCTGTTGATCCGGTATCGGCGTGAGACGGGTGAACGGTAAGAAACGTGGTCAGGCTTCGAGATTCGGAAAGAGGCGAGTGTTTGCAGATCAATGAGGGCCACACGGATACCGTCGACCTGTGTCGAATGACGCTTACGGCTTCAACCGAGATTCCTCCGCTCGACCGATGCGAGCTTGCTGCTCCTGAATGACGTCGATTTCGGCGGCAGTCCATTCATCTGCTCTTCAGAAAGAAGGCCTAGGATGGAGCTATGCGCGTATTGGTGATTGAGGACGATCCCCGGATGGCGGGGCTGCTCGATCAAGGACTGCGCGAAGAGGGGTTCCAGGTCACCTTGGCGCGGGATGGCAACGATGGGTTTTCGATTGCGCGGCACGGGGACTTTGAAGTGATCGTGCTGGATGTGATGCTGCCCGGCATCGACGGCTTTGAAGTGGCTCGGCGCTTGCGGTTGGCTGGGAGGAAGACACCGGTGCTGTTGTTGACAGCGCGGGACTCTCTCGCCGACATCGTTAAGGGGTTGGACCTGGGGGCGGACGACTATCTAACCAAGCCCTTCGCGTTTGAGGAACTTCTGGCGCGGGTGAGGGCCGCGGCGCGGCGGGGACCCCAGACACAAAGCGTCTTGATGCAATTGGGAACGCTGAGTGTGGATTCGGCGAGCCGGGATGTTCGCGTTGCCGGGGAATTGGTGGCACTAACGAGAACCGAATATTCCATCCTTACTCTGTTGCTGCGGCGGGCTGGTCAAGTGGTGCCGCGCGAAGTGTTTCTCGAAGAGGTGTGGGGAATTGACCGTGAGGTGGAGAGCAACACGCTGGACGCGTTCATGCGTTTACTGCGGAGCAAGGTGGATACGGATACGGAGAAACGGATCATCCACACGGTGCGCGGAGTCGGCTATGTTCTGCGGCAGGGGGAGGCGTGTTAGGGATCCGGCACAGGCTGTTGTTGTGGCACAGCGCGGTGTTCGCGGTGGGCTTGATCGTGTTTGCGGTGGTGGTTTGGTGGGGAACGCGGCAGGCGCTGTATCGCGACCTTGACGGCTGGCTGAGCGCGCAGGCAGATGGGTGGGAACGCTTTGTCACGCATGAAGTGGACGGCGATGAAGAGGAAGACGCGGTGCGCGAGGCGCGGGAATTCAACATCGGGTTGCCGGAGGCAAGCGGCATACAGTTGATGCGGCGGGATGGCACGCGGCTGTTTGGGGAAGATGGCGTGGGCCGAAGGGTGGAGCGGAGTCTAACGGTGCGCGGCAAGAGTTACCGGTATGCGCTGTGGCGGGGAGTGGACGGGATTGAGAGCACGTTGCGGAGCTTGTCGGTGACGCTGGTCGCATTGACGCCGCTGTTTCTGCTGCTGTCGCTGGGCGGTGGATGGCTGTTGAGCCGGAGGGCGCTGCGGCCGGTTGATGAGGTGACGGAGGCGGCGCGCCTGGTGAGCTTGCAGAATCTATCGACGCGGTTGCCGGTGCCCGGGCATCGGGACGAATTGCAACGGTTGAGCCTGGCATGGAACGAGATGCTGGGGCGGTTGGAGGATTCCACACGGCGGCTGACGCAGTTTACGGCGGACGCTTCGCACGAGTTGCGAACGCCCGTAGCGGTAGTGCGGGCGGCGGCGGAGATTACGCTGCGCCATGACCGGAGCGTGGAGGAGCATCGGGAAGTGCTTCAAAAGATTCTGGGTCAGAGCGAGGAGATGACGGCGACGATCGAGAACCTGATGGAATTGGCGCGGGCGGACGCGGGGCAGGCGCGATTTGTGTTTGCGCCGGTGGATGTGGGGCAGGTACTGGAGGAAGTACGGACGCAGGTGGGGCCGATGTTGGTGGCGCGGGGATTGGCTTTCTCAGTGTGGATGCCGGAGGGAAACCTGAGGGTGGCGGGAGACCGGTCGGCACTGCGGCGGCTGTTGTTGATCTTGATGGACAACGCGATGAAGTATACGCCGGAGGGGCGGATTGACGTGGCGGTATCGAGCGGAGCGGGGGAGGTGGTGTTGGAGGTGGCCGATACGGGGATCGGGATTGCGGGAGAGGATTTGCCGCGGATCTTTGACCGCTTCTATCAGGCGGACCGGGCGCGGGCGCGTGGCGGATCGGGGTTGGGGTTGTCGCTGGCGCAGTGGGTGGCGCAGGGACATCGGGGAAGGATTGAGGTGGAGAGCGAGTTGGGAGCGGGGGCGCGGTTTCGGGTGTATTTTCCGGAGTTGGGGTAGGGAGGATCACGGTCGCGAGCCGCAGCGCATCATAGATGCTATCTTAATAGCATCTATGATGCGCACTACGGTTATTCTTGAAGATGACGTGTTGGAACGGCTGCAGGCCGAAGCTCAGCTTCGCGAAGCAACTTTCCGACGTGCTCTGAACGATGTGATCCGGGATGGGTTGGCGGTGGCGGCGCAGCGACGTCAGGAATCGACTGCTTTCCGGGTGAAACCGCGGGAGATGGGTCTAAAGCCGGGACTCAGCTACGACAGCGTGTCCGCGCTGATTGAGCTGGGTGAAGGCGATGGTGCCCGGTGATTCTGCTGGACGCCAATATCTTGCTTTACGCCTATGACAGGCGGGCGGTGGGGCATGATCGCATGAAGCAGTGGCTTGAAGAATTACTCTCCGGAAAGGAGAGTGTTGGGTTGCCTTGGTTGACGGCTTGGGCTTTTGTGAGAATTTCGACGAATCCCCGTTTGAATGAACAAGCGCTCAGCGCCCAGGAGGCACTGGAGATCTTGAGCGAGTTGCGAGCCCATCCGATAGTGGGGATGGTGAATCCCGGTCGGCGTCATGATGAAGTGCTGTTGGAACAAATGACGGAGGCGCGGATTCGGGGACGGGAAACGACTGACGCTGTGCTGGCGGCGCTCGCGGTGGAGAATGGGGCGGTGTTGGCTTCGACGGACGTTGGCTTTCGGCGCTTTGTTGGATTGCGGTGGGTGAATCCGCTGGACTGAGCCCGGGAGTTTGCCGATAGAAGTGTATGCGGTGGGTATTGCTTTTGACCGTCTTCCCGATGGGGGCTTTTCAGGCCGCGACCGATGCTTCCACATCTTCGCCAGATTTGGCGCTGCACTATCCGAGCGCACAGGTGAGCCAGGCCGTGGCTCGGGAAATGCTGGACGCGCTTGATGAGGAGTATGCAAGGGTGCGGCATGAGCTTGGCTGCGTCATTGGCGCAAAGATCACCGCCATCGTAATTCCGTTGGCGAGTTGGGAGGCGATGGGGAACGTGGCTTGGTCTGGCGGTATGTTTGACGGAAGGATTCAAGTGCCGCTGGTGTATGAACGCAGCCGGGTGGGGCCGAGGATGCGCAAAGTGTTTGCTCATGAGATTGTTCATGCTTGTATCGCGAGGTTTGGGCAGTTTCCAACTTGGCTACATGAGGGGTTGGCGCAGCGGCTGTCCGGGGAAATGCTCAGCCACGACGCGCGGCGGGGCTTGCAGCAGGCGCTGGAGGCGAGACGGCTGCCGGCGTTGGAACAGTTGGCCGGGGGATGGAGCGGGTTGAGCGGGGCGCAGGCGAGTTTGGCTTACGCCTATGCGCTTTGGGCGGCGGAGGTGTGGACGGAGACCGAAGGGGCGGAGGCGGTGCGGCAGTTGTTGCAGAACCCGGGGCGGGTACCGGAGTTGACCGGGCGCTTGAACGAAGCATTGCGGCGCTGAGGATTCCTGTATGATGTTGGCGTGAATTTACGCTTATTGTTTGCTGCGGGTTTAGTTTGTGGGCTTTGTTTCGCTGAGGATTATTTCCCGAAGCCCGATGCGCAGGGGGGCTGGCGGACGCTGCGGGACGCGGCGAAGATTCGCGCCGTGACCGGCATCGATGTTAGTAAGTTGGACGAGGCTTTTGCCTACGTTGAGAAGACCTCCCAGCATGGGGGACTGTTGGTTGTGCGGCACGGTCATTTGGTTTATGAGAAATACTTTGGCCGGGGGAACCGCGAGGCATTGCCGGAGTTGGCCAGTTGCGGGAAGGCGTTCACCAGCGTGGCCATCGGCATGACGATGCAGGACCGGCCGGAGCTATTCAAGGCGGGGTTGGATGAGAAAGTGTACTCGCCCAAGTTTTTGCCGCCGGAGGCTTTTCCGCTGGATGACCCGCGGAAGGGGGAGATCAGCTTGGGACAGGTATTGGCGATGTCGGCGGGGATTCGCGGGACGAATCCGGTCTATGTGAAGGGAGTGAAGCAAGATTGGAAGGACGCGACGATCGACAATGGGCCTTGGTCGACTACCGATGATTTTGCCTTGAAGCAGACGCTCTGGTGCGCTCCGGGA
>JANXUM010000160.1 GCA_025356215.1 Bryobacter sp.
CATCATATGACACCGCACCAACCGAGCACCGCCTTTACGCCCGAAGAACTGGAGATCAGGGTAAAAGGGAAGTACCAGATATTCGGACTAAGACTGCTATTGATCTCCCAGCATTTCAAAGACTCGTTTACCCGCGATGAGGCAAGTGCCGCCGCGCGTGACGATAGGACCAACGGGTGGTTGGTGGAACTGCTTGCAGGCGATGGCGGATATGGGCTTTCGCGGAAATTTGTTGCGAATATCAATCCGCGCGAAGTCAGAGCTTTCCTCGACAACGAAGCCTGCGCCATTCGAGCTTCATTTAGTAAGGAGCCGGGGAATCTGTTCACCGGCTACGTCGGCCCGGAGTGCACGGGAAAGCAGTTGACCGCTATCAACCAGATGTTTGTCGGAGCGGAAAGCGCGGCGCTCGCGGCAAAGTTGGACGCCCAGGGATTATGATGACACCGCCGCGACGGAGCAATGTCGGCATTCCGTACGCCTCCGTCGGCAGGCGCGGACTCCTTGGCCTCGGTGCCGCCGCGCTTTTCGGTCGCTGGAACGCGTCGGCGGCCGGCCTTGGGGTCGACCGTGAACTTCCAACGGACGGTCCGCATCCGGATGCGTTGGATCGGCCCTTTCGGCCGCTTATCTCTGGAATCCAATCCGAAGGAGAGATTGCGCAAGTGATCGACTCCGCATACAGCTTCACTGGCGCGGGCGGAACGCGAGACGTGGCTTTCCGATTGCACAACCACTACCATCAGGCCATGTGCGCGAAGTTAGAGTCCGTACATGGAACCCTCGATTTCCTTACTTGGCACAGGGCCTTTCTAATCTTTCACGAAAGAAGCCGACAGATGCTGGCCGGCGTCCCGAAAACGTTTCGGTTGCCGTGCTGGGACTGGAATCAGAACCATGTCGTGACGCGCGGAATCCCCCCAATTTATCAATACGGCGATCTGTATGACCAGACCCGCAATGCCAATCTCGACTTAAACGATACTCAGAAGCCCAATGCTGTCATGTTCCAAACGAGCCTTGCGGCGTTAAAAGATCTCGCCACCTCGGACTATTCAGTTGTCCGGGATCGCATCGAGTCGGTGCACAACTTCGTGCACTATCTCACTGGCGGCCGCATGGACATAATTGAGACTTCAGCGGGTGATCCGCTTTTCTACGCGCACCATGCCCAGGTAGATCGGTTGTTTGGATACTGGCTGGATGAGCTTGGAGGGCTTGAAGATATACTCGCTGACGGAATCTGCAAGGATTGGCTTTCTACGCGCAAGTACGAGTTTTCCGATGGCGTCCAGCCGCCCATGACAACCTGGGCGAAAGACTTGCTTGACGCCAACGCGCTGAACTATTCATACGATTACGCCGACTTGAAACTGTGGATCCCCAAAGCGAAAATCGTCAACCGGCTCCGCTTCCAAGTTCCGCTTCAAGGGTCATTGACACCAGGAAGCTTAGTCATCGAGACGAAAATCGCAGGCAAGAAAGTTCAAATTCACCAACAGACGATCCCTCCGCAATCATCTCATGATCATTCAACGAGTTCCGCTGCCTTCCGCGTCGACGTCGTAATGAGCGATTCTCTATGGAAGGAGTTGGGCAAGATCCCCAAACGGTCTGAGCTGCAAATTTTCAACAATGGCAAAAAGCTTCCCAACTGATGGATCGCCGAATGCAAACTGCGCCCGGCGTCGACGACCGCCTCTATCCACCTCTTTTAAGGGAGTAAGCCACAATTCGCCATTCTTGGGGCCATTCCCGCTTGGTTCCCATCCGTGCAAATCCGCGTGGATCCGATGCGCTACTCCCTCCTAACTCCCGCGCGGAGCCCGCGCTACAGCCCGCGCAACCTAAGCAAGTAGAACAGCACCGGAGTAATCAACAGCGACAGCACGAGTGAGATCGACACGCCGCCCATCACGGCGATCGCCAGCGGTTGCAGCATCTGTGCCCCGGACCCAACTCCGATCGCCAGCGGCAACATGCCAAACAAAGTCGCCAACGCGGTCATCAGGATCGGGCGCAGGCGGCGGCGGCCGGCCTGAAAAATTGCTTCCTTCAAAGCCATCCCGCGATGGGTGAATTCCTGCTCGGCGTCCAACATCAGGATGCCGTTCTTATGGACAATGCCGACCACCATGATCGCCCCCATAAACGAAGAGATGTTCAGCGTCGTGTGCGTCACCAGCAGTGCCAGCATTGAGCCAAAGCTGCACAGGATCGTCGCCACCAGGATCGCGATCGGGTGTGAGAACGATTGGAACTCAAACACCAGGATGATGAAAATCAGCAAAATCGAACCCAACAGAACCTGACTCAAACCCAGGAACGACTCCTGCTGAATCTGATACAGGCCGCCATATTCGACCTCAGTCCCCGGCGGGAGTTTGACTTCAAGAGGTAGTCGCCGCCGGATCTCGGCGATTGCCGATCCCAGGTCCCGACCCTCCAGCCGCGCGGTCACTGACGACAGATTGCGAAGATTCTCGCGGCGGATCTCATACACCGACGCCTCCACTTCGACATGCGCGATGCTCGAAAGCGGCACGGTTTGTCCCGTCGGCGAGGTGAGTAGCAGCGCCTTCAGCGACTCGCTCGACGACCTCATGTTCAGGGGATAGCGCACTCGGATGCCGATCAACTTCTCGCCGCGAATCATGCTGGTGGCAAGCGTTCCATCGAGGATCGCCGATTGGATGTCGGCCACGTCCTGCACGCGGAAGCCGGCGCGCATCGCCTTCTCCACGTCGACGCGGAAGTTGAGCGATGGGCCAATGGGGATCGTCCGATTCGCGATGTCCACCACTCCCTTGACCTTTGGCAACCATTTCTCAACCAGTTCCGCCGCCTCTTTGAACGCTTCTTCACTGGCGTTGTACATCTTGATCTCGATCGGCTCGGGAGACCATGCCAGATCGCCGACCAAGTCCTCGAGGATGTGCGGGAATTCGACTTCCACTCCCGGTTCGCTGGCGACGATTTTGTGGCGCAGTTCGCTGGTAACTTCGTCCAGCGCGCGTTTGCGATCCTTCTTGAGTCGGATCAAGAAGTCGCCGGTGTTGGGTTCGGCGATGGCCAGAGCCAAACGCGCGCCGGTACGTCGCGAGTAGCTGTCAATTTCCGGCGTCTCCTTCAGGTATGCCTCGATGTGGCGCAGTACCCGGTCGGTCTCTTCAAGCGAAGTGCCGGGGGGGGTGCGGTAGTCGAGCACGAAGGCGCCCTCGTCCATCTCGGGCAAAAAGCCGCTTCCCAGTTGGAAGTAGATTCCGACGGTACCGGCGAGAATGAGCAGCGCGGCAGCCATGATCGTCCACGGTCGCGACAACGACCACGCCAGGACTGCGGTGTAGCGAGTTGAGAGCCAACGTAGAAACCGGCCTTCGCCGGCATGCTCGGCCTCTTCAAGATCAACGATCGCCGGGCCCTCGCGGGGCTTGAAAAATAGGGCGGCTAAGACCGGAGTAAAGAAGATCGCCAGAAAGAGCGAAGCGACCAAGGCGGCTACCATTGTCAAAGCGAGTGCGCGGAAAAACACCGCCGTAATGCCGCCGACAAAGACAAGTGGAGCGAAGACCACGATGGGCGTCAGGGTCGAGCCGATCAACGCGGGCGTGAGCTCGATGATCGCGCTGCGCGCGGCGTCGCGGGGGGACTGGCCCATCGACAAGTGGACGACGATGTTTTCCACCATCACGATTGCATCGTCGATAACGATGCCAATACAAGCCGCCAAGCCTCCCAGCGTCATCAAGTTGAGGCTCATGTGGAAAAGCTTCATGCACACCACCGCAATCAAGACGGCCACCGGTATGACGAGAGCGGCAACCAGCGTTGTGCGCCAGTTCTTAAGAAAGCCAACAAGCACCGCCACAGACAAGGCAAGGCCGATCAGGATACTCTCCACGACGCCGCCAATCGAATCGCGCACCAGCAGCGACTGGTCGTAGAAGGTGCCCACCTGGATGTCGGGCGGCAGTTCTTTGCGGATCTGCCGGAGTTCAGCGTTGACGGCGTCCGCGATATCGATCGCGTTGCCGTCGGGCTGTTGCAGTACGTTGAGCAGAACCGCGCGCTTTCCGTCGGCGGTAACGATGTTGTAGATCGGCTTCTCGCCTGGCTGGACGGTGGCGATGTTTTTGATCAGCACCGGCGTGCCTTTGACGACATCGACGACAAGGTCTTCGATCTGTTCTTTTTCCCGCAGCAGTCCATTGACTGTCGTGAGGTAAAGATGGAAATTCTCCTGCAGCATGCCTGAGCTGGAGATGACATTGGAGAGACGAACGGCGTCGACAACTTTGGTCAACGGCATGCCGTAGCCATTCAGCTTGGCTGGGTCGACGACGACGTGATACTCGGGTTGGCGGCCGCCGACGATGCGGGTTTCCGCTACGCCCGGGATGCGGTAGATGCGCGGGGCGAGCTTGTAGTAGGCGAGTTCCCAGAGGTCAGTTTGGCTGCGCGTGGGCGAGGTGACGCTAAAGCCGAGCATCGGAAAGACGGCGAAGGTTAAGCGGTTGATGTAGAAGCGCGAGCCGGGAGGCAGCGCGGGCGTGATCTGCGCGATACGGCCTTGGACCAGATGCTGGGCGTCCCGGATGTCGACGTCCCAACGGAAGAAGATGCTGATCTCCGTCGAGCCGCGCGCTGTCGTCGAGCGGATCAGGTTGACGCCGGGGACAATCCGCACCGCCTCCTCAAGTGGGCGCGTAACCGTAAGCATCTGGACGTCGACCGGAGTGATGCCGTTATCGACGAGGACGACGATGCGGGGGAAGTCGGTCTGCGGGAAGATCGATACCGGCAGTTGAAACAGAAAGACCCCGCCGGCGATGGCGAAGCTTAAGACCACAAGCAAAATGGCGCGGCCATGCGCCTGGACAAAGCGCGCCAGCGCCGCCGTCATTTCTTGGTTTCCTCGGCGGCCTTAACGATGGCCGTCCCGTCGGCCATGCCGTAGGCACCCTCGACGATGACGGTCTCGCCCGCCTTCAGCCCTTTGAGCACAGGCACTTTGCCGTCCATTGGCGCGCCCGTTTCGACAGCGCGTTTCTGGGCTTTGTTATCCGCCCCGGCAACCATCACAAAGCCATTGCGCGTACCCTCATCGAACTGCACGGCGGCCAGCGGGATCGTGACGGCTTTGGCAAGTTGACCGGTGACAATCTCGAGAGTGCCAAAGACCTGTGCGCGCAGTTCGCCTTTCGGGTTGGGAATCTCGCACCATACCTCGACGGTACGGCGTGCCGCGTCGACGGATTGATTGATGACTGAGATGCGGCCTGCAAAAGTAGTACCAACGCGATCGGTGGGAGCAAGCCGGCAGGCCGCCCCGCGGCGGATGGCGACCGCGTCCGATTCCGGCACCTGCGCGCGCGCGACGGCGACGTCCAAATCGGCGATGGTGAACATTGGCGTCGAGGGCTGCGCCATATCGCCGGGAAAGACAAACTGCTCGGTCACGGTGCCCCCAAAAGGGCTGCGAAGTTCAGAGAAGACGATCTGTGTGTCGATCACTGCCAAGCGCCCGCGAGCCTGCTCGACGCGGCTTTGCCCAATCTGGATGTCGCGGCCGGAGGACTGCTTCTCCAACGCGCTCAGAGCTTGTTGCGCCACCTCAAAATTCGCCCGCGCCGTGGCCAGCTCCGTCTGGCTGACGACAAGCTCACGGTTTGGAATCGCGCCTTGATCGTAGAGATTCTGACGGCGTTCGACGAATTTCTCGGCCTGCGCCAAGGCGGCTTGCGAGGCTTTGACTTGGCCCCTGGCTCGTTCGATGTCTGTGGGGAGGGTCCCCGAGCGCGTCTTTTCGAGATTGGCCTCGGCGTCCGTGATCTGAGCGGCGATCTCTTTGCGTTGCGCCACCAGGTCCCGATTGTCCAGGCGGACAAGCACCTGGCCCGCCACGACGCGGTCACCCTTACGCACAGCCAGCGACAGAATCGGCGCAGTAATACGAGAGGCGATGTTGGCTTGCTCCCGCGGGAAGACTGTGGCGGGAGCATGGACGCTCAGCTCAACGTCGCCCTGTTCGGCGGTGGCGGTCTTAACGGAGACTGTGGGCTTGACCTCCTCTTCCTTCTTGGCCTCGCCGCAGCCCAGCGTGAGCAAGGCGAGAGCGAGCGGGGCCACGCTCATTAGAATCGTTCGTCGATGCGTCATCTTCCGGCGGCGACCTCCAGGTCCAGCTTGGCGCTGAGATAGTTGGCAATGCTTGTGTAGTAGCCGGATCTCGCTTGTACGAGTTGGCCTTGAGCGACGACAACGTCGACGGCGGCGCCTTCACCGCCCTCATAGCGGATGCGGCTGAGCTTGAAGTCTTCTTCGGCCAGCGCCACCTGCTCTTTGGTCTGCGCAATCTGCTCGCGATACTGCGTGACGCGCGCCAGGGCGGCTCGATACTCCTGTGAGTAGCGGCGCTCGGCGATGGCTTTCGTTTCAGTCACTTGCTGAGCCCGAGCCGTAAACTGGCGGGCGGTGTTGAGGGTCTTGAACCAATCGAAGAGTTGGAGGTTGACCCCGGCCACGGCGGAGAAGCCCCGGTTTCGCCACGCGAATTGCGCCGCGTCAACGCCATAGTTGAAGTTCAGCATCAACTGCGGCAGCAGCAGGGCCTTCGTACGCTTGGCGTCGGCCTCAAACCCGCCGCGTTGGGCGTCGAGTACCGAGAATTCCATCCGGCGCATATAGGCTGGCGCTGGTGCCGCCTCGGCCGCCGACTGGTCGAAGGTATCGGCGATGTTGAGCGTGGCGTCAACGTCGGCGGTCCAGTACGCGGCGAGATCCTGGTTGGATAGCGTCACGGCCAACTGCGCGGTTGTGATGGTTTGGCGAAGGATCGCAACCTGTGCCGAGGCCTTGACGACATCGGCGCGGGCGGCCTCGCCCCCGGCGGCCAGCAGTTTCACGCGGCGCTCAAAAGCCTGACTTTCGGCAAGTGAAGAGTTGAGCGCCTCAACCAGCCGGCGGCTCAGCAGCAAGCGGTAGTAAGCGTTGGCGACGGCGCGCCGCAGATCGCGCTCGGCAATGGCCGTACTGGCCGCAGAGGCGGCTTGATTGAAGCGGGCGCGGGCGATCTCGGCGCGGATGCGGCCCGAGATGTCGAGTTCCTGAAAGATGTGGCCGAGGCCAATGTACTCGCGGATACCGTTGGAGGGGAGAAAGGCAAAAGTCTCGCGATCCGATCTGGCCGGGCTTGTGTAGACGGTGCCGAGGCTTGCCGAAGCTTGCGGCAGAAGTCCGGCGCGGGCGATGGCGAAGTCTTTATCGGCGATGGCGCGGTCCAGGCGAGCGATGCTGAGCTGGGACGGAACGCCCAGGGCGCGGCGAACGCAATCCTCAAGCGTCAGGACTGGGTCGGGTTGTTGAGCGGGGGCCAGGCGCCCGGCGGCAATGGCGGCTGCAAGCACCCACGCGGCTCTGAGCATGTCTGTTAGTAGATCAGACAAACCTGAAGAAACGGTGAATCCACATCCGAGTGGGAGAATTGGGCATGGTCGTGGACGAATATCGAAAACGGTTGGCGGAGCGGCAGGCAGGCTTTGCCGTTAGTGACGCGGCGCATGAGCGGATGGGGAATTGGCGATTGTTGCTGGTTGTGGCGGCGCTGGGGGCGGCGTACTGGCGGGTATGGTGGGCGGTGGGTGGTGCGACCTTTGCGATGGGCTGGGCGAGTGTCCGGCTTGGCGGGTTGGGGAGGCTTCGCGAGCGGTTTGGGCGGGCTGCGGAATACTATCGGTTGGCGCTGGACCGGGTTGCCGGTAAGTGGGCCGGGCGAGGAGTGAGCGGGGAGCGTTACTTGCCGGAACAGCATCTCTACGCGCGCGACCTGGATCTCTTTGGGCCGGGCGGCTTGTTTGAATTGCTCTGCCGGGCGCGAACGCGGGTGGGACAGGAGACGCTGGCGGATTGGCTTCTAGCCCCGGTGCCGTTCACGGTCGTAACTGAAAGGCAGGCGGCGGTGGACGAGATGGCGGGTAAGCTCGATCTGCGCGAGGACTTAGCTGTCATCTCCGAGCGCGGTCAGGTTCAGGTGCGCGCTGGAGCACTGGTGGAATGGGGCGAGGGCGCGCGTGTCCTTCAGTCGCAATGGTGGTTCTACATCGTGTCGGCGTTGGGGGCGCTTGCGGCCTTGTCGGCGGTCGCGGATCTACTGGGCGCCGGTCTACCGGGTTCGCGTATCTACTACTTGCCAGTGATCGCCGTGTGCGGCCTGGTTTGGAATCGATACCGCTTGAGTACAGCCGAAGTATTTGGCGGAGCCGAAGCCGCAGTGCATGAACTGGCGCTGTTGACCGAAGTGCTGGCCCGTTTGGAGAAAGAGAACTTTCTCGCCCCTCGCCTGGCGGCACTGCAGCAGGCACTGGTGGTGGACGGCCTGCCGCCCTCGCGCAGAATCGCCCAGTTGCGGCGGCTGATGGATCTGGTGGATTCACGAGACCACGTCGTGCTGCGCGCCCTAGGGCCCTTTGTCTTGTACGACCTGCATTTGGCTAGCGCGCTGGAATCCTGGCGGGCCACCTCGGGCACTGCGCTGCGGCGCTGGGTTGCGGCGGTCGGGGACTTTGAGGCTCTATCGTCGATGGGCGGCTATCGCTTTGAGAATCCCGAGGATGTGTTTCCCGAGTTCGTCGAGAACGGCCCTATCTTTGAGGGCAACGGACTGGCACACCCGCTGATGTCTCGCGCGCAAGCGGTGGCCAATGACCTGGCGATTGGCGGCGTGCTGGTGGTGAGCGGCTCGAACATGTCGGGCAAGAGCACCTTGATGAGGACGGTGGGCGTCAATGCGGTGATGGCGCAGGCGGGCGGGCCGGTGCGCGCCAAGCGGCTGCGGATGAGCGCCCTGGCGGTGGGCGCGTCAATCCAAACGCACGACTCATTGCAGGCAAATACCTCGCGCTTCTACGCCGAGATCCTGCGGCTGCGCGACATCGTCAAGCTGGCTGAACGCCAGCCCGTGCTCTTCCTCATTGACGAGATCCTCAGCGGCACAAACTCACACGACCGCAAGATCGGCGCCGAAGCGATCCTGCGCGGCCTGGTGGCGCGTGGGGCGATTGGGCTGGCCAGCACTCACGATCTAGCGCTAACGGCGATCGTCGATGAGCTGGGCGGGCGCGGGCGCAATGTGCACTTCGAGGACCAGCTAATGGACGGAGTGATGGAGTTCGACTATCGTATGCGTGATGGCGTCGTCACGCACAGCAACGCGGTGGCGCTGATGCGGGCCGTGGGGCTGGAGGTTTGAGACGCGATCAAACCCAAACCTTGGTAATCGCCGTCTCGTTATTCTTGAATTCCGCCGGGACTTCGCGGGAGGCAAAGCTATCCAGCTTGGCCAGATGAAAGAGTGGCAGCGGCGCGAAGTCGGGCGTGTCGGGCCACGGCTGATAGACCATTACGGCCAAGCCAACCACTTCTGCCCCATAGCTTTCCACCAGCTTCTTCAAGGCGATGAGCTTGCGGCCCGTGCGCAGAATGTCGTCCACCAACAGAATTTTGTCGCCTTCCTTCGGCTCAATGAATTGACGAAAGCGCTGCGGCTGGCGATCGGCATCTTCTTCCGACCAATACACCTGCCGGGCACCGAGCGCTTCGACCACGCCATAAGCGACCGGCAGCCCACCGGTGGCAGGGGCGACGATGGAGAGCTGCGGGATGAGCACCCTCAATTCGGTGTTGGCCCGGATCTTGCGGCTGAGCGCGACACTAAGTATCTTCGCGTTGTGATAGTCGCGCATGGCGAGCGCCACTTGCAGATATTCATTGCTATAAGTGCCGTCCGGATAGACAAAGTGGCCTTTGCGCAAACCACCGGTATTGCGGAGAAGTTCGACGACTTCGTCTTGAGTGGGAAGAAGATTCATTAGTTAATTGGCTCCTCGGCCTAAGAGCACCAGGGGAATGGTGCGGAGTATGATGCTGCTGTCCAGAGATAGCGACCAGGTGTCGATGTAGCGCATGTCGAGGCGCATCACGGTTTCGACATCCAGGCGATCGCGCCCTTCGACGGCCCAGATACAGGTCAGCCCAGGACGCATACGCAGGCGGCGGCGTTGCCAGCGCTGGTAGTGCTCAACTTCGTCCGGAGTGGCGGGGCGCGGGCCTACCAACGACATGTCGCCTTTCAGCACATTCCAAAGCTGGGGCAATTCATCGATGGAGAACTTCCGCAGCCAGCGGCCCACTGCGGTCAACCTGGGATCGTTGGGGATCTTGAAATTGAGAGTCTTGACGTTGAGATGCGAATACTGTTCTTTGAGATCCTCGGCGTTAGCCACCATCGAGCGAAACTTATACAGTCGAAACTGACGTCCGTTCAGCCCACAGCGCATTTGGCGAAAGATAACAGGGCCGGGTGAGCTTACGCGGATCGCGATTGCCGAAATCAGCAGGATTGGGGACGACAACACCAAGGCCGCAGCGGCAACCAGAAAATCAAAGATCCTTTTTGTAAAGAGCTTGATCTCGTCGTGCGGCGTGGCGCTGTAAGTGAGCAGCGGCGTGGGACCAAGACGGTCGAGATAGACGTCGCTGTTGACGTGCGGGAAAAAGTCTACGCACAAACGCGTGCGCACCCCTTCTTCATCGCATTGCAGAAACAGTTCCTCAAGCGCGGCCAAGCGGTCTGGCGGGACTGCAAAGAGGACTTCGTCGACGACATGCTCCTTGAGCTTCGAGAGCACGGCCGCCGGGTCGTCGACGATGCCGAGCAGTTGGGTGCCTTTGTTGGCGTCGGTTTGGATGCGCAGCACCAGGTCTTGCGCGCGAGACCCCGAGCCGAAGACGAGCACATGATGCGGCCCGCCAAACTCGCGGCGGATGATGCCGACGAGGCTACTGGCGTTCCAGCGGAAAGCGAACAAAAAGACGAATTGCGTGGCGACAAACAGCGAGACAAAAGAACGGCTGAGATCGAGGCGAAGGAAGTATTCAAACAGCACGAGCGTGACCGCGCCGAACACGGTTTGCTTCAAAGTCTCACGGAAGATCACGAAGCGATTGGCGCCGTCCAGTCGATCGTAGATTTGGACCCAGAGGCAGAAAACAACGCTGGAGAGGGCCGCGATGCCGAACAGCAGTGTTTTAAGAGCGGCAGTGAGATAGAAATCGCGGCCCAGCGGCAGCAGGCTGCGTGTCAGGTAGGCTGCTTCAAATGCCAGCGCCGTGAGCAGTACATCGGAGAGAGCGAAGAGAACCCGTGCCTTGCGATGATGGCGGCTATACACCCATTTACACCGTGCACCTTCAGGCTATCACCTTGAGGAGGCACGGCGGACAGCTGCGAATTATTGCGCCTTGGCTGCGGCTTGCTCGTGCATGTTGGCTAGAGCCTTTGTACCCTCAGCGGCCTGGCGGAGCCTTTCGGCGACTCCGCGGCAGTGCTTCTCCCCGATGGCCAGAGGATTCTTGGCGGCAAGTAGTGGAGGATTCCGCTTGTAAGCGTCCGCCATCTCCTCGTGCTCTTTCGCCTGAGTCAGCAGGTGATCGGATTCAGCCTTGTAGTGATTGGCGATTTTTTGGTGCTCGGCCTTGGTCTTGGCTGAGAGCATCAGGTCGTGAAGCTCTTTGCCGCTCAGATGCGCGTTCGATTGAGCGGCGGCCGATTGGGCTGTGGCTGTTGAAAACAACAACAGAGACGCCAGGGTTGATCTTCGATTCATTGGGGTGTACGCCCTCCTGGGGCGTGGGTGCGTTGCCGCACCTACCGACAGCTACTTGACGGCTTCGACAGTCTTGATGGCAAAACCCTTAACGCCGCCCTTTTCGATTAGCGTCCCTGTAACCTTAACTCGTTTTTCGATGAAGGGCAAAAGCTTCTCATTCTGGTTCTTGTGGTCGGAGGCGACAGGGATGTAAAGCGTCCCGCTGTTCTCGTCCAGCAAGGCGAGCGGCACACCCGCTTTGGCGCAAGCCTCGGCGCAGCCTTGATGCTTTTCGCCCTTGCTGTTGTGCGCCATGTAACAGCCAGTGTCGACAACGAGACTGGTCATCGTCGTTACCTTGCCCGCGTCGCTGTGCTCATGTTGGGCGATGGCCGTTGAGGCAATCGCAATTAGTGTCAGGAGTGTCATTTTCATTGGTTTCACTTTCCTTTCGGTCGTGTTTAAGGTTCACCGGCTCCCATTGTCACGCCGGTATTGAGCAGAAGGCCCTGGATTTCAATGGCCCGCTGCCAAGTGTTGACCAAGGCGGCGACATAGCTGTCCTGGAGCTGGAAGAGGTTGCGTTGGGCAATCAACGCTTGCGGATACGCACCCGCCATCTGACGAAAGTTCGATAGGTACAAGTCGTAGGCTTGCCGGGCTTTCGGCAGGATCCGGGTGCGGTAGCGCTCGACGGCGACCGAGGAATCCAGATAATCCTTGAAGGCCGCCGCGAGCCGGGCTTTGATCGCCAACTTGGTTCGTTGCACGCCTAAGCGCGCGTGTTCGGCTTCCGCCTTGGCCGCCTTTACGCCGCCTTGATTTCGATCGAAGATCGGGATCTGAACGCCGACATCGAAAATGCCTTCCAGCCCTCTGCGTTGCGTGGGACCTTGAGGGCCAATCTCGCCATACTCCCGGTTGTTACGCAAGCCGCCGCGCACGAAGAGATCGGGGATCATTTCGACCTGGGCACGGCGTACGGCGTAGTCGCCGCGCTGGACCGCGATCTCCGCCGAGCGCAACTCGGGGCTGTCGCGGTAAATCGCCTCAATCGCCTGATCGGCGTCGAGCTTGGGGATATCGGTCAGGTCGCCGTCAAGGGCGCTTGGTTTCAGCCCCGGTTGATTCACTAGCGCGGCCATTTGCCTCCAAGTGCGATCTCGCGCGTTTTGCGCGCCAATGAGTTCGAGATCGATACGCTCAGCTTCGGTCTCGGCCGCCAAAAGGTCTGGCCGGTCGGCTTGGCCGACATTGGCAAGTTCCCGCGAGACTCCAACCGCGCGAATTGCGAGTTTGGCAAGATCACTCCGAACCTGGATCAGAAGTTGATCGCCCAGGGCCTGGTAGAAAAGTGACCGTACCGAGTTGAGAAGCATCTGCTTCTGCGCACTCTGGTGCTGTGCTGCGACCGCTTGATCTTGTTGCGCAACCTTGCGGCTGAGGCCGAGCTTTCCGGCGGTGACGAAGCGCTGTTCGATAAAGCCTCCGATGGCTCCGCCACCCGTCACGCGCGAGACGTGTTCGCCGTTCGCGCCGATCGTCGGGTTGGGCCAAAGGCCAGCCTGCAGAGCGCGGCCCGCAGCCGCGTCTACTGTGGCTTTGGACTGTCCGATGATCGGGTTTGCCTCCAGAGCCATGCGCTCAAAGTCTTCCAGGTGCAAGTGTGCGGTATCCGCCGGTTGGGCGAGTGTCGGCAGGCCGGCCGCTTCCAGGTCGCTGAGTTCTTTACCCGGCTCAAGCACCATCGAGCATTTGGGGCATTTGCCGGCTGTTTTCGACTTAACCTCGGGATGCATCGGGCAGCTATAGATCACCGCCGGTTTCGGAGCCGGACTGCTGGGCACCGGATGGACATGTTCCTGCCCTTGGCTAAGCAGCGGTGCCAGCATGAGCAGAGTCAAAAGGATCGGTTTGTACATGGTGTGTCCTCTACTTCCCGTGCTCGTGCGGTGCCGCAGCGGGTGCCTTGGGTTTGGCGGGCTCCGACTTTTTCATTTCCATAATCTTGTCGTACATCTCGGGTGTCACGACGCGAACCAGCGTCATCATGCCCATCATGGCGGCAGGCCAGCCCTTGCGCAGGCCGTAATTCTCGGCCTTGGGCGTGACCGTTTCGTCCATCTCCATCCACATGTCCTGCGGATAGCCGGGCACCTTCTTTTTCTCGGGATCATCCTTGGGGTACATCTCCATCGGGTCGCCGGGCTTAGCCATCGCGTGACCCTCGTGCCCCGCGCCGACCAGGTTCGATGTGGCGCGTTCCTGATCTGCGGTGACGCCCATGCCGCGGCCGAGTGCCGGGCCAAAGTCCTCGCTCAGCGCGTCGCCCTTGCGCAGCATGCCCATACCCTCCTGCATGCCGCCGCCCGTATGCAGACCATGGCCGCCGTGCGAAATTGGCCCCACCATCGAGACCATCTGGTTCATCATATGGTGCGGCAAGTGGCAGTGGAGCATCCAGTCGCCGGTGTACTTGGCGACAAACTCGATGTTGCGCGCCTGGGCGACGCCGACGATGATCGTGTTCATGTCGTGCCACTGCGATTGCGGTACGCGCCCGCCTTCCGTGCCAGTCATCGCAAACTGTGTGCCATGTAGGTGCATCGGATGATGATCCATGCCGAGGTTCACCATGCGGATGCGCACCCGCTCGCCCTGCTTGACGATCATCGGAGTGCAATTGGGGCCGGCCTTGCCATTGAGGCTGAGCCAGTTGTACTCCATCGAAAGCGTATTTGGAACATCGTTGTTGGGCAGCAGCGCCCACTCCTGCAGCAGCAGGCCAAAGTCCCGGTCCACCTTGGGCTCGTAGGCTTGCTTGGGGTGCATGATGAACATCCCAAGCATGCCCATCATCTCTTGCATCGCAAAGTGCGAGTGATAGAAGAAAGTGCCGTGCTGGTGGAGCTCAAACTCATAGACATATTTGCCGCCGGGGGGGACAGGGTCCTGCCCTAGGCCGACGCTGCCATCCATCTGCATTGGAGCTTCAAAGCCGTGCCAGTGGATGGCGCTCATTTCGGGCAGCCGGTTCTCGAAGACGACCCGGACTTTGTCCCCTTCGTTGACCTCGATCGTGGGGCCCGGCACGCTGCCGTTGAAGCCCCAGCCGGTCAGTGGGCGCCCTGGGAGCAATTCCGTCTTGACAACCTCGGCGATCAGATGGAATTCCTTAAAGCCGTCCACCATTGTGTAAGGCAACTTTGGGAGATCAGGAAGCTCGACCGGTATCGATTTAGCGGACATCCGATGCCCGGCGTGGGGATCTTGCGCTTGGCCCGAAGCAGCCCAGAGCGCCGCGCTTGTCGTTGCGAGCCGCGAAAAAAAACTTCTTCTTGGATTCATAATGCAATTCCTCTTCAGTCGATGCGCACCAGGGCGGCACCGATATTTTCAATCAGGGATTGGAAGGGAATGACGACTAAATGCGAAGGACCGACGGGCGGAAGCAAGACGCGCCCCCGCTTGGTGGAGGGGTGCCGACGAAGAGACGGGCATAGACTTCTAACGGAGTATCGACCGCGTAGGCCGGGACCATCGCCAAAGGCGAGAAGTCTTTGAGGTCCAGCGAGCCGGTGGGACCTTGCCGGTCGGCCACGATCTCCTGGTGGGAGCAAGGAGACTCCACGGGTGGCTTCTGCTTGGCTGGTGAAGGTTTGCGATGACAGGCGGGCGTAGTGTCGGGTACCGGAACGTTACATAGCTCCAGGCACTCCGCGCCGCCCAAAAGCGAGGCACAGACAAACAACGCGGCGATCTGGATCGAACGCAACACCTGTCTGAATCTTAGCGCTTTATTTGCTGGTGTATGGCTGAACGCTCGTGACAGCCATCTGGAAGCCCACCGCGCCGTAGGGGCTGTTGGTCTTGGCGACGCTGAATTTACCCTCAAACCACTGCGGCACAAACATGTCGATCTTGGCCTTCTTGCGATTGTTCATGCGGCAGTACACGATCTGATTGGGCGGCGGGGGCGGGGTGTGAATGCAGCCGCCGGCAATCGGTACGATGAGGTACTCGGCAGCCTCTTCGAGGTCGTCGTTTTCGAGCGGCACCATATAGCCGGCGATGCGCACCGTTGTGTTGTCGAACTTCTTCAACTCATCCGGTGCCTTGCCTGTGGCGCTGTCGAGCGCTCGGAGTTGACGCCATTGGATCACCGTTCCCACAGGGGCGTCGGCGGCAAACAGTAGGGCCAAGGCGGCGACTAAAACAAGCTGCATAAGCCTATTAGAGCAGCCGGGCGGCATCTTTCGCAAAGTAGTTAATGATGATCGACGCCCCGGCGCGCTTGATCGCGATCAGGCTCTCCATCATCACGCGGTCCTTGTCGATCCAGCCGTTTTGCACCGCCGCCATGATCATGCTGAATTCCCCTGACACCTGGTAGGCGGCGATCGGCACCTCAAAGCGATCGCGAGCGGCGGCGATGATGTCCAAGTAGGCCATCGCGGGCTTGACGATAATCAGGTCGGCTCCTTCGTCGATATCGAGTTCGATCTCGCGCATGGCCTCGCGGGCGTTGGGAGGGTCCATCTGATAGCCGCGCCGGTCGCCAAACTGCGGTGTGCTCTCGGCCGCCTCGCGAAAGGGGCCGTAAAAGCCGCTGGCGTACTTGGCGGCATAGGACATGATCGGTGTCTGCTGATAACCGGTCGCGTCGAGCGCGTCGCGGATCGCGCCCACCCTGCCGTCCATCATGTCGCTGGGGGCGACGATGTCGGCACCGGCCTCAGCGTGCGAAACGGCGGCTTTGGCCAGCCAGTCCAGCGTCGCGTCATTGTCGACTTCATTGCCAACGATCATGCCGCAGTGCCCGTGCGAGGTGTATTCGCAATTGCAAACGTCGGTAACCACCAGCAGATCCGGGACAGCGCGCTTGATCGCGCGGACGCCTTGTTGAACGATGCCGTGGGGATCGTAAGCGCCGCTGGCCAACTCGTCCTTGTGCTCGGGGATACCAAACAGAATGACACCGCCCACGCCGAGCCGCTTGGCCTCTTCGCACTCCAGCACGGCTTGGTCGATCGAGAGCTGCGAGACGCCCGGCATGCTGGAAATCGGCTTATTTTTGCCCTCGCCCGCGACCAGAAAGAGCGGGTAGATAAAGTTCGATGGGTGCAGGCGGGTCTCGCGAACGAGATTCCGAATGGATTCGGTGCGGCGCAGGCGTCGGGGGCGATGAATCGGGAAAGGCATGAGGCTATTCCCAGTTTAGGCCCGGCCTCAACAATTGGCTAGACGACGCAACCCGGAAAGACCTGCGAGAATCTAGCTAAGCAGGGATCTGAATTTTGAAGCCAACGATCGCCATCGAAAGACTCGGCAAGACCTATCGGGGAGCTAGCGAGTTGACGATCTTCGCCGATATGAGCTTCGTGGTGAATTGCGGAGAACGATTGGCGCTCATGGGTGAATCCGGCGCGGGTAAGTCCACCTTGTTGCACCTATTGGGTGGCTTGGATCATCCCACAACTGGGTCGATTTTCTTCGGAGAGACGGACATCACGAAACTCTCGGCAAGAGACTTGGCGGGCTTCCGGAACCGTGAGATGGGTTTTGTTTGGCAGGTGCAGTCTTTGCTCCCTGAATTTACGGCGCTTGAGAATGTGATGATGCCGCTGCTGGTGCGTGGCGAAACGCCGGAGCAAGCCTCGCCCAAGGCGGCGACAATGCTGGGAGAAGTCGGTCTAACGGCGCGGGCCGCGCACCGGGCCGGAGAATTGTCGGGTGGCGAACAGCAGCGGGTAGTTCTTGCCCGGGCACTGGTCGGGCGCCCAAAGTATTTACTCGCCGACGAGCCAACCGGGAATCTAGATGAAGAGACCGCTGGACAGATTCTGGATTTACTCGAACGTCTACACCGAGAGCACGCACTGACGAGCGTGATCGTGACGCACAGCCCGGCGCTGGCCCGGCGTTGCGATCGGACTTTGCGATTGGCCAAGGGCGGCCTGTTTGAACTAGCGGTTACAATGGAGAAAGATAGCCATGTTTGAGCGTTACACAGAGAAGGCACGGCGAGTCATCTTCTTCGCCCGATATGAGGCGAGCCAGTTTGGCAGTCCGTATATTGAAACCGAGCACTTGCTGCTGGGGCTCCTACGCGAGGACAAGGCGCTGGCCAACCGCTTCTTGCGCTCTCAGGCCGCCATCGAATCGATCCGCAAGCAAATTGAGGCGCACACCACGATCCGCGAAAAGGTGTCCACCTCCGTCGATCTACCGCTCAGCCATGAGTGCAAGCGCGTTCTTGCTTACGGCGCGGAAGAAGCCGAACGGCTCAACCATAAGCACATCGGTACCGAACACTTGTTGCTGGGCATCTTGCGCGAAGAGAAATGCTACGCCGCCGAACTGCTTCACGAGCGCGGTCTTCGCCTGTCGCAAGTGCGCGAGGAGATCGCCCGCACCTCCAGCGAAAAGGTAACGGCCAACCGTAGCAAAGAGTCCAGCCTGCTCAACGAGTTCTCCCGCGATCTGACGCAGGCCGCCCTCGACGGCAGCCTCGATCCGCTCATCGGGCGCGATCACGAATTGGACCGCGTCATTCAGATTCTTTGCCGCCGCACCAAGAACAATCCCGTGCTGATTGGCGAGCCGGGCGTCGGTAAGACCGCGATCGTTGAGGGCTTGGCCCAGCGCATCTCCGATGGCGAAGTGCCCAGCTTCCTGGCCGATAAACGCATTCTCTCGCTCGATCTCTCGCTGATCGTCGCCGGTACCAAATACCGCGGCCAGTTTGAAGAGCGCTTGAAAACGATCATGAAGGAGCTGATGGAAAACCAAAACGCCATCATCTTCATTGACGAGTTGCACACGCTGGTCGGCGCGGGTTCGGCCGAAGGCTCGCTCGACGCAGCCAACATTCTTAAGCCGGCCCTGTCGCGCGGTGAGATCCAGTGTATCGGTGCCACCACCCCGCAGGAATACCGCAAATCGATTGAGAAGGACCGTTCGCTGGAGCGCCGCTTCCAAGCTGTTAAGGTGCCACCTCCCAACGAGACTGACGCGATCCGAATTCTGATGGGCGTCAAAGAGCGGTACGAAAAGTTCCACGCTGTTGCCTACACGGACGACTCGATCGAGACGGCCGTTTATGCGTCCAATCGCTTTATTCCAGATCGCTTCCTGCCGGACAAGGCAATCGACTTGATCGACGAGGCCGGTGCGCGCGTGAAGCTGCGCCAGACCACTCTGCCGCCGGACATTGCCGACATTCAGAAGCGCATCAAGTTCATCGTGCACCGCATGGAGAACGCGATCGCCAATCACGAATTTGAGAAGGCGCGCTTTTACTCGGACGAAGAGCGTAAAGAGCGTGAGAATCTGCGCCTGCTGCGCGAGAAGTACAACCTGGACGACACCTCAACCGGCGTCGTCACCAAGGATGACATCGAGGACGTGGTCGCCCGCTGGACCGGCGTGCCGATGACTTCGATCAAAGAAGAAGAAGTGTCCAAGCTTCTGCGCATTGAAGAAGAGCTGCACAAACGCGTGATCAGCCAGGAAAAAGCCATCAGCGCCTTAGCCCGGGCCATCCGTCGGTCTCGCGCCGGCCTCAAGTCACCCAAGCGCCCTGCGGGCAGTTTCTTGTTCCTCGGCCCCACCGGCGTCGGCAAAACCGAAGTCGCCCGCGCCTTGGCTGAGTTCCTGTTCGGCAGTGAAAAATCTCTGATCCGCTTCGATATGTCAGAGTTCATGGAGAAGCATTCGGTTTCGAAGTTGATCGGCTCGCCTCCCGGATACGTCGGCTACGAAGAGGGCGGGCAGTTAACCGAGCGCGTCAAGCGCAATCCCTATTCCATCATCCTGTTGGACGAAATTGAGAAGGCCCATCCGGATGTGTTCAACATCCTGCTGCAGGTGTTTGAAGACGGCCAGTTGACCGACGGTCTTGGTAACACGGTCGATTTCAAGAATACGATCATCATCATGACGTCCAACCTGGGCGCGCGCTTCCTCGACAAGAAAAAGGGCATCGGCTTCGACGCCCCGCTGGAGAAGGGCATGCAGCCCAAGGTGGAAGAGCAAGTGATGGGAGAGGTAAAACGGGCCTTCAATCCCGAATTTCTCAACCGTCTTGACGAAGTGATTCTGTTTACCTCGCTGGTGGACGAGGACCTCTTGCAGATCGTTCACTTGCTCGTCGAGCAGATCAATCTGAACTTGGTGACCAAGCAGATCAAGATCCGCCTCAACCCGGACGCGGCTAAGTACATTCTCGAAAAGACCCTCGTAGACCGCAGCTACGGCGCGCGGCCGTTGCGCCGGGCCTTGCAGAAGTACATTGAAGATCCGCTATCGGAGGCCCTGATCCAAGGGACGCTGCCTCGACCGAGCGATCTTGAGGTTTACTTGAGCGACACCGGCTTGTGGGTCCGCCCGATGAATGAGCCGGAAGAAGCGCTCGTGGGCGCCGGTGGCGTGGCGGTAGTCAGCGAAGGCACGCCGCTCTACACCTTCTAACGCCTAAGTCTTAGGAGCAAAATAACCGGGCCGGGCGCGAACAATCAGGTCTTTGCGCCCCTTCACCCGAATCTGCACCGGGTGCCACTGCCCGTCGGTCTTGATCGGCTCGGGGCGGTAAAGAATGTTGTACTGGCTGCGCAGTTCGTTCGCGATATTCTCAAAGCTCTGCGCCAGGTCACTTGCCTTGAACGGGAAAAACGTCACCCCGCCCGTACGCTCGCTCATGTGCTTCAGCACCTTGTCCCCGTCGCTCTCGATGCGTGTGATATTTGTCGAGATGGAGTAGATCACCACGTCGGCCTTGAGCGCCATCTCGATGGCTTGCTCGCGGGTATGAATGCTTTGCGTATCGTCGCCATCGCTCAACACCACCATCGCGCGGCGGAATTTGAACAACGGCTGGTCCTGCATCAGCTTGTCCTTGCAAGCAAAGTAGATGGCGTCGTACAGCGCCGTGCCGCCGCCGGCGCGCATGTCGCGAATCGTCTGCGCCAGCTTATCCACGTCGCCAGTCAAGTCCGCGCGCAACTCCACCTGATTGTCGAAACTCACAACGATCGCCCGATCCTCCTTGGGCCGGATCACGCTGTTGACAAACTCAACCGCCGCTTCCTGCTGAAAGCGGAAACGATCGCGGATGCTGTTACTGGTGTCGATAAGGATACCCAGACGCAGCGGCAGATTGCTCTCGGCGATAAACTCCAGGATCGATTGCGGCTTCTTCTCTTCAAACACCTCGAAGTCGTTCTTGGTCAGGTTGATCACAAAGCGGCCTTTGCGATCGGACACCGTGAACAGAAAGTTCACCCGGAATACGTCAAGGATGATGCGGTTGGGGTCGGGGGCCTGTCCGAGAAGCGCAAGCGGCGTGGCTGTGACTAAAGGAGTGGCGGTACCGAGAAACTGGCGGCGATTCATGTCTACCGCTATTGTAGGCTTCTCAACCAGTCTTTGAGTTCTTCGGCCAGCGGCGCTTCGATCTGGATCTGCTCACCGGTCATGGGTTGTTGGAACTTGATCTTCCAGGCGTGCAGAAAAAAGCGCATGCTATCGTGCGGTCGCGCGCCGTAGAGCGTGTCGCCCGCCACCTTGTGTCCCAAGCTCCCCAGATGGACGCGAATCTGATGCGTACGCCCGGTGCCGATCTTCACTTCCACCAGGGTGAACTTCTCATAGCGCTTCATCACCCGAAAATGAGTGATCGCCTCGCGCCCCGTGTCGCTGTCGGAACTCCGGATCGCGGTCATGCGCACGGGTTTCCAAGGGTCGCGTCCGATCGGGCGGTTGACGGTGCCTTCATCGTGCTCCATCACATTCTCCACCAAGGCGATGTAGGTCTTCTCCACCTCGCGCGAACTGAACTGCTCTTGCAGTTTGCGATGCGCCTCGTCATGCTTGGCCACCAGGATCACGCCGCTGGTGTATTTGTCCAATCGATGAACGATTCCCGGGCGCATGTCGCCGCCAATCTGCGACAGGGCGGTAAATCGGTGTAGCAACGCGTTCACCAGGGTGCCGTCGCTTGCCCCGGCACCCGCGTGAACGGTCATTCCGGCGGCTTTGTTAATCGCCACCACATCGGCGTCCTCATACAGGATGAGTAGCGGCAGGTCTTCG
>JANXUM010000163.1 GCA_025356215.1 Bryobacter sp.
AAGAAGTTATCCGGGTTGCGGTCCAGCGTCATCTTCCCGATCATCTGGATCGGGATCGTCTCCTCGGGAATCAACTTTGTTGGATCGAGAACATCGAACGGCAGGCTGTCCGCCATCTCCTGATCGAAAACCTGGACCCCCAACTCAAACTCCGGATAATCCCCGCCCTCGATCGCCTCATAAAGATCGCGCCGATGATAGTCGCTATCGGCTCCATTGATCTTCACCGCTTCATCCCACAGCACCGCCGCCGTACCCAACCGCGGGCGCCAATGGAACTTAACGAAATTGCTCGTTCCGTCAGTCTTGATGAGCCGGAAGGTGTGAATCCCAAATCCCTCCATCATCCGCAACGATCGCGGGATCGCCCGGTCCGACATCGCCCAAAGGATCATATGCATCGACTCCGGCATCAACGTGATGAAATCCCAGAAGGTGTCGTGCGCCGACGCCGCTTGAGGATAGCCGCGATCGGATTCCATCTTGACGGCGTGGATCAAATCGGGAAACTTCATGGCGTCCTGAATGAAAAACACCGGAATGTTGTTACCGACTAAATCGAAATTACCTTCTTGTGTGTAAAACTTCACCGCGAAGCCCCGCACGTCCCGCGCCAGATCGACTGAGCCCGCGCCCCCCGCCACTGTAGAAAATCTGGCGAACACCGGAGTTTTCACCTTGGGGTCCGACAGAAACCCCGCTTTCGACAGGCCCGACGCTCCCGCGTAAGCTTGAAAATAGCCGTGGGCCGCAGACCCGCGAGCATGCACAATCCGTTCCGGAATTCGCTCATGGTCAAAGTGTGTGATCTTCTCCCGAAGGATGAAATCTTCGAGCAGGGCAGGCCCTCGCCCTCCGCCTTTGAGAGAGTTTTGGTTGTCACTCAGAGGAAGTCCCTGATTGGTGGTCAGCCCGCTCCCGGTCTGGTGCTGCTCAGCCGTCTGGCTTGCTGCTGTGCCGGCTGGCTTTTTTTGTTTTGACATCTGGTAATCCTCCGGGGGCTCTTCAAAGTCATGCTTGCTGTACCAACAAGCACTCTGTACGCCTCCGTTCCGGCTCTGCAATTACGCGACCAACCGCCACCCCCGCAATATTGGTCAAATCCTTTGCGATAGCGAACGCAAAAATGTGTCAACCGTGAAGAATCTTCCTTAGCTGCATGTCATCGAACAGAAGACGTCGGCACCGGGCGGCTCGATGAGACAGGCCATGAAATTGCTCCACCGTCTTTGAAGTATCGACCGTGCCAACTGCATTGGTCTGCCGGGCGAGCACAGAACCTTAGGCTCTTCGCGGTTCCTATCCCGGCGTTTGTCACGAAGAGCGAAAGGCAAGTTGATCTTGAGGGCTCCACTTCTTCAAATGCGCGAGGCGGGATTGTACTGCCCCGGCGGTGATTTCTACATCGACCCATGGAAGCCCGTGGATCGCGCGGTCATCACCCACGCCCATGCCGACCATGCGCGTGCCGGTTCACTCAACTACCTGTGCGCAACCGCTTGCGCGCCAATTTTGCGCGCGCGCCTCGGCCAGGAGATCGCCATCCAAGCTCTCGATTACGGTAATTCACTCACCATCGGCACGGTGAAAATTTCCCTCCATCCCGCCGGCCACATTCTCGGTTCCGCGCAGGTTAAGGTCGATTCCAACGGCTATGCCTGGGTCGTCTCCGGCGACTACAAGCTCGATCCCGACCCCACCAATCAGCCCTTTGAACCCGTCCGCTGCAACGGCTTTGTGACCGAGGCCACCTTTGCCCTGCCAATCTTTCGCTGGCCTTCCAGCGCGGAAACCTTCGCCGAAATCAACGCATGGTGGCAACAAAATCGCGACGACAAACGAGCCAGCGTCCTCTACGGCTATTCGCTCGGCAAAGCGCAGCGCCTGATCGCCGGCGTTGACGCCTCCATCGGCCCCATCTACACGCACGGCGCGGTCGAGCGAATGAATGAAATCTACCGGCAAAGTGGCGTCCCGCTGCCTCCCACCGTCTACGCGATGGAAGCGGCCACAAAAGACTTCAGCGGCGCGCTCATCGTGGCCCCACCCGGCATGAACGGCTCGGCCTGGCTTCGCCGCTTTGGCAATTTCTCAAACGCCATGGCCTCGGGTTGGATGCAGGTCCGCGGTCATCGAAGGCGCCGCGCCATCGACCGCGGCTTCGTTCTCTCCGATCACGCCGACTGGCCCGGCTTGCTCTCCGCGATCGAGCAAACCGGTGCCGATCAGGTCTGGGTGACACACGGTTCGATTGCCCCGCTGCTTCGCTGGTTAAATGAAAAAGGAATCGCCGCCACTGGCCTACAAACGCAGTTCTCCGGCGAGGATGCAAACCCCGCAGAACCAGAAGAAAGCGACGCCGCATGAGACGATTCGCTGAACTCTACTTCGCCATCGACGGCTCCACCAAGACCAACGACAAAGTGGCCGCGCTGAGCAAATACCTGCGTGAAGCTCCGCCAGCCGACGCCGCCTGGGCTGTCTTCTTCCTGCGCGGAGGAAAATTGCCCGCGCCCGTCCCCTCGCGTTTGCTTGCCGAGATGGCCGCTGAATCCGCCGACGTTCCGCCATGGCTCTTTGCGGAATGCTACGAAGCCGTTGGAGATTTGGCCGAAACCGCTTCGCTTCTCCTTGCCGCGTCCCCCGATCGTCGGACCGAAGAAACCCTCGATCAATTCATCACCGCCCGGCTGATCCCGTTGCGTTCCATGGACAAAACGGAACAACGCAAATTCCTTATCGAAAGCTGGAGTTTGCTTTCAGCCAAAGAGCGCTTTGTATGGAATAAACTCATCACCGGTTCCTTCCGCGTGGGAGTCTCCGAAGGGCTTGTCGCCAAGGCCGTTGCGGCCGCCACGGGGCTTGCCGTCAACGTCGTTGCCCACCGTCTCGCCGGCGCTTGGCGCCCCTCGGCCGTTGCCTGGGAGGCTTTGGCCAACAAAGACGCGACCGACGCGCACCCCGGTCAGCCCTACCCGTTCTCCCTCGCCCATCCACTCGATAGCGAACCCCAAGCTCTCGGCAACCTCGATGATTGGGTCATCGAATATAAGTGGGACGGCATTCGCGCTCAAGTCATCAAACGCCAGGGCGAGGTCTTCCTCTGGTCGCGCGGTGGCGAGCGGCTCACTGACTCCTTTCCCGAAATCGTCGCGCAGTTCGCGGCCTTGCCCGACGGCACCGTCATTGATGGCGAGTTGATCGCCTGGAAAGACGCCGTCCTTCCCTTCGCCGACCTCCAACACCGAATCGCAAGAAAGAACCCTGGCAAGAAGCTGCTCGATTCCACACCGGCCCGCATCTTCGCCTTCGACCTCCTCGAGTGGCAAGGTCAAGATGTGCGGTCTCACAATTTGGATCGACGCCGGGAACTGCTTCACGCCTTGCCCCTCCACTTCTCGCCTGTGCTGCAACCAAAAGATTGGGAACACGCGGCAGAGCTTCGCCTCGGGGCGCGCGACCTTCTCGCCGAAGGGCTGATGCTAAAGCGCCGAAATTCCCCCTATGGCGTCGGACGCGAGCGCGGTGTCTGGTGGAAGTGGAAGCTCCAGCCCTATTCAGTGGACGCTGTCTTGGTGAATGCACAGCGCGGCAGCGGGCGCCGTGCCAGCCTTTTCACCGACTACACCTTCGCTCTCTGGGACAACGATAAACTCGTACCCTTCGCCAAGGCCTACTCTGGGCTGACCGATGGCGAGATTCGCGACGTCGACGCGTTCATCCGACACAATACACTAGAGAAATTCGGGCCCGTCTGCGCGGTCAAACCAGAGCTGGTTTTCGAAATCGCCTTCGAGGGTATCCAGCGCTCCAATCGCCATAAGTCCGGTATCGCCGTTCGCTTCCCTCGAATGGCCCGATGGCGCACCGACAAAAGTGCCGCAGACGCCGACACCATCGATTCCGTCAAAGCCCTCTTGCCAGAAACGATCAAACCGTAAAAGTGAAATCCTGCGCCCGATGACCGCGTCCCACCTCTTATGGCTGTGAAAGCTCCAGCGGATAAAATCGCAAAGCAAACTACCGATCCGTTGTCGCTCTTTCACGCGCCGACGCGCGATTGGTTCAGCGCCGTTTTCTCTGAGCCAACCAAGGCCCAGCAAATCGGTTGGCCCCCCATCTCGCGCGGCGAATCGACGTTGATCCTTGCCCCCACAGGCACCGGCAAGACCCTCTCGGCCTTCCTCTGGTGCATCGATCAATTGATGTTCCGACCTCCCGTCCCAGCGGCACAGCGCTGCCGCATCCTGTATATTTCACCGATCAAGGCCCTGGCCGTGGACGTGGAACGGAATCTGCGGGCGCCCTTGGTCGGCGTCGCTCAAATGGCGCGCAAACTCGGCGTCGCCTTTCACGAGCCCACCATCGCCACTCGCACTGGCGACACCCCTGCCGCCGAGCGCGCCCGCTTCCTCAGAAAACCCGCCGACATTCTCATCACGACTCCAGAGTCGATCTACCTCCTGCTCACCTCAAACGCCCGCGAAACTCTGCGCTCCATCGACACCGTCATCATCGACGAGATTCACGCGCTGGTGCCGGGCAAGCGTGGCACGCATTTGGCCCTGTCGCTTGAGCGTCTCGAACATCTTTGCGGCAAACCTGTCCAGCGCATCGGCCTTTCCGCCACACAACGGCCTCTCGACGAAGTGGCTCGCTTCCTCGGTGGAGCCGAGCCCATGAGCGCGCAAAGCCTTCGTTTGCCACCCGCTGAAGTTGACGCCTTCCTCGAAGCAGGCGATCCAGAAGCCGGTCACGACCTGACGCCAGGCGAGCAGTTGCGCATCCCTCGTTTCCGCCCCGTAACCGTCGTCGATGCCAGCGCCCCCAAGAAATTAGACCTACGCATCGAAGTCCCGCTCAATGACATGAAGCGCCTCGATGAGATCGATCCGATCCCCAGCGGCCCCGCCTCCCAAGGTCCCGTGCGTCCCTCCATCTGGAGCGCCATTCACCCCAAGCTTTTAGATCTGGTGCGCTCCCACCGCTCCACGCTGATCTTCGTCAATAGCCGCCGCCTTGCCGAGCGAATCTCAGGTGCCGTAAATGAACTGGCTGCTGAAACACTCGTGCGCGCGCACCACGGCAGCGTCGCCGCGCCACAAAGAAAAGACATTGAGGAGCGCCTCAAAACCGGCACCCTCCGCGGCATCGTCGCTACATCGTCGCTCGAATTGGGCATCGACATGGGATCGATCGATCTCGTGGTCCAGATCGAAGCTCCGCCTTCCGTAGCCAGCGGAATGCAACGCATCGGTCGTGCCAATCACCACGTCGGTGGCGTCAGCGCCGCCATCATGTTCCCCAAATTCCGCGGAGATCTGGTCGCCTGCGCGGCAATCGCCCGCGCCATGCATGAAGGCAAAGTCGAAAGCGTCCGCTACCCCCGAAACCCCTTGGATGTGCTCGCCCAACAGATTGTGGCGATGGTCTCGGTCGACCCTTGGGACCCGCAAGAGCTGTTCCAGGTGATCTGCCAGGCGGCACCCTATTCAGAATTGCCACGCGCCATGTTCGACAGCGTTCTCGACATGCTCTCCGGACGCTATCCGTCGGATGATTTTGCCGAGCTTCGCCCCCGTATCACCTGGGACCGCGTCGCCAATCGCATCACTCCAAGAGAAGGCTCAAAGCGGATTGCGATCGTCAACGCCGGCACTATTCCCGATCGCGGTCTCTTCGGAGTCTTCTTGGCGGGCGCCACAAGCGGGGCGCGCGTTGGCGAGCTCGACGAAGAAATGGTGTTTGAGAGTCGCCCCGGCGACACCGTCATTCTCGGTGCCAGCACCTGGCGAATCGAAGAGATCACCCGCGACCGCGTACTCGTTTCCCCCGCCCCTGGCGAACCCGGCAAGATGCCCTTCTGGCGCGGAGACACCACCGGCAGGCCCGCTGAGTTCGGCCAGAAGATCGGCGAGATGACACGGGAGTTGATGAAACTACCGCGCCAGTTGGCCTACTCGAAACTAGTCGAGGACCACAGTCTCGAAGGCAACGCTGCGGAGAATCTCCTCTGCTATCTCGAAGACCAATCCGCCGCCGTCGGCCTGGTTCCCAATGACCAGGAGATTCTGATCGAGCGTTGCCGAGACGAGCTCGGCGATTGGCGCATCTGCATTCTTACGCCCTTCGGCTCTCGCGTTCATGCGCCCTGGTGTATGGCCGTCACCGCGCGGCTGCGCGAGCAACGCGGTATCGATGTCGAGACCATGTGGTCCGACGACGGCTTTGTCGTTCGCCTGCCCGATGGCGCCGAAATGTTGGAAGAAGCCGACCTTCTCCCTTCCGCCGCCGAACTTAAAGACTTAGTGCTGCGCCAGTTGGGCAGCACGTCGATGTTTGCAGCCAAATTTCGCGAGGCCGCCGGGCGCGCTCTTCTCTTGCCGCGCAAACGCCCCGGCCTGCGCGCTCCTCTTTGGCAACAAAGAAAACGCTCCGCCGATCTGATGGCCGTGGCCGCGCGCTACGCGTCCTTTCCCATCCTTTTGGAAACCTATCGCGAATGTCTGCGTGAAGTGCTCGATTTATCCTCAGCCGCCCAGATCCTCAAAAAACTTGAGCAAGGGCAGATTCGCGTCAGCTCCCTAACCTCGCAAAAGCCCTCTCCTTTCGCCTCGGCATTGCTGTTTTCCTATGCCGCAAACTACATCTACGAAGGCGATGCCCCACTCGCCGAGCGGCGCGCCCAGGCTCTCTCCATCGATCAGTCGCAACTCGAACTGATTCTCGGTAACGTCGACCTTCGCGAACTGCTCGACAAAGCGGCGATGGACGAGATCGAAGCCCAGCTCCAGGCTTTGGAACCCGATTATCAGGCCCGCCATGAAGACGGCCTGCACGATCTCTTGCTCAAACTCGGCGATCTCACCCAACCCGAATTGATCGCCCGCTGCGCCGACGGCATCGCGGCAACGATCGAGAATTTAACCAACGCCCGCCGCGCCGTGCGTGTGCGCATCGCCGGCGAGTTTCGCTTCATCCCGGTGGAGTACGCGGGCCGCTACCGCGATGCGATCGGGACCCCGTTGCCCCCGGGTTTGGCCGAATCGTTTCTCACTCCGGTCGCCGATCCCTTGGCCGGGCTCTTGCGCAGATACGCCCGAACCCGCGGTCCGTTCACCACGTCCGACGTCTGTAAACGATACGGCCTGGCGCAGCCGGAAGTCGATGTGATCCTGACCGCAATGCATGCCGATGGAAAGCTATTGCAGGGCGAATTCCGCCCCGAGGGCATCCATCGCGAATGGTGCGATCCCGATGTCCTCCAAAAGGTTCGCCGAAAAACTCTGGCTCGCCTCCGGCGCGAAGTGGTGCCCGCCGAACAGACCGCCTTCGCCCGGCTGCTCGGCAGATGGCAAGGCCTAACATCGCCCCGCAAGGGGCTGGGAGCGCTGCTCGATACGATCGAAATCCTCCAAGGTTGCGAATTGATCGTCTCCGAACTCGAACGCCAGATCCTGCCCGTCCGCGTCGCCAATTATCAACCGTCAGATCTCGATACGCTCCTGGCCTCAGGCGAGGTGATTTGGATCGGGCGGGAATCGCTCGGGAATCGCGACGGGCGTGTGTCGCTGTATCTCGCCGATTCGCTCAGTAGGTTAATCGCGCCCAACTCGTCGGCGGCGCTGCCGGAATCGCTCTCTGATCGCGCCAGGCAGATCTTGGATTTACTGCGCCGCACCGGCGCGTCCTTTGAATCCACCCTCCAACAGACCATCGGCGGCTTCCCCAATGAAACCACCGACGCGATTTGGGAATTGGCTTGGTCCGGCTTGGTCACCAACGACAACTTCCAACCCCTGCGTTCCTTGGTCTACAGAGACAAGCGCCCCGTCGCATCCCGAGATCGCTCTCCGGCGGGCTCCGTCGGATTCTTGCAAGGCCTCCGGTCGAGAAGAGCCGCGGAGCGCGCTGGCCAAGGCCGCTGGTCTTTGATTGAACAACGCATCCCCCAGCCGCCAACCCCCGCCGAATGGAGCGCCGCCAACGCTCAGCAAATGCTCCTCAGAAACGGTATCGTCATGCGCGAAACAGCCATCGCCGAAAATGTTCCCGGTGGTTATCCTCCCGTCTACGCGGCGCTCAAAACGATGGAGGAAAGCGGCTGGATCCGCCGCGGTATGTTTGTCGCCGGTATGGGCGCGGCGCAGTTCGCAACTCCGGCTGCCGTTGACCTGCTCCGCACTTTCAACAATCCCGGCGATCGCCTCGAAACCGTCCACCTCGCAGCCTCCGATCCAGCCAACCCCTATGGCTCGCTATTCCCTTGGACTACCGATTCCGCCGAGCACTCCATGTCGCGCGCCGCGGGCGGAAACGTAATCCTGGTCAACGGACGTTTGAGTGCCTTCTTCCGCAGTCGCAATCCCGCCCTGCAACTGTTCCTCCCCACCGAAGAACCAGAGCGCAGCCAGGTCGCCCATGAAGTGGCGCAAAAGCTGGCCGCCATCGCCATTCAACTTCAAGCCAAGCGCGGCGGCCTGATGATTTCTACGATCAACCAACAACCCGCACAAGACGATTTTCTGGCCCGCTATCTCGAAATCAGCGGCTTTATCTCGACCGTCGCCGGCTTCCAAATGCGCCGCCTCACTCCGGCCCGTGCCCCGGAGCCAACGGCTGACGAAAGCGACACCGAGAGCGACACCGAAAGAGAAACCGATGCCTGAGGGCGACACAATCTACCGGGCCGCGCGCACGCTCAATCGGGCGCTAGCCGGCCAGACGGTCACAGGTTTCGAAACGCAACTCCCCCAGTTATCCCGCATCGATGCCGACCATCCCCTCAAGGGTCGAACCGTCGAGCAAGTGGACGCCAACGGCAAATGGATGCGAATCTACTTTTCGGGCGACCTGATTCTTCTCACCCACATGCTCATGAGCGGTAGCTGGCACATCTACCGGCCAGGAGAACCTTGGCAACGCTCACGCTTCCAAATGCGCGCTGTCGTTCACACAGCTCCCTTCACTGCGGTCGCCTTTCAAGTCCCCATCGCCGAGTTCCACACCGCCGATACCCTCAGCCGCCACCGCAGCGTCTTGCGGGTCGGGCCAGACGTGCTGGCACCCGAGTTTGATTCCGGCCTGGCGATTCGTCAGCTTCGGTCACAGCCCAATCTCGAAATCGGCGAAGCCCTCCTTCGCCAAGATCTGCTGGCGGGCCTCGGAAACGTCTTCAAGTCTGAAGTGTGTTTTGCCAGTGGAGTCAACCCCTTCCGCCTGGTGCGGACTCTCTCCGATGCCGAGCTCGACCTGCTAATGACGAAAGCGCGCACCTTTCTATTGGCGAACGTTGCCGATGGCGCGGGCGACCAAATCATTACCTACACCGGCTTGCGCCGCACCAGCGGGCGCAGCGACCCAGAGGCCCGCCTGTGGGTCTACAGCCGCCGCGGCGAACCCTGCCGCCGCTGCGCCACGCCCATCGTTTCCTACAAGCAAGGCGAAGGCGCGCGAATCACCTTCTGGTGTCCAAACTGCCAACAACCCTAAGCGCGCCAAAACCCGTTCACAGCTTTTTTCGCCCGAATCTCCCCTGTTTTCAACGCCCTCCAAGAACCATAGTTCGTTTTGGCGACATCGGCTGCTAATTTCTTTGCCAAGGAAACCCCTATGCAAAATACAAAACCGATGGATACGACGACAAAGACGAACGAAGAAAATGAGGCAAATCTCCGCCTCGAGGTAGAAGA
>JANXUM010000173.1 GCA_025356215.1 Bryobacter sp.
GGTGCTGCCGCGCGCAGAAAATTTCAACTGCTGGAATTCCAGCAGACCAGATGCGATCGAGCCAGACGTTGGTGAGCCGATGTTGGACGCAGATGTGCGTTGAGAGAACGTGATCCATGAGGTTGTTAGTAGCCGGCGGCCTTACCATTGCTGCGCCCGTCGGGGGCGCCTTGGAGCCACCGATCCTCCACTAGGATGCCATGTACGTTCGAGACACCGCCTGCGCCGGTCTCGACGGTGTGTCCCATCTTGCGCAGAATCTCGGCAGTATCGGGGGACCAGCCGCGTTCGAGGTAGAGGCGGTCGGGCTGCCATTGGTGGTGGAGACGGGGAGCGTCGATGGCGTCCTGAATATTGAGCTTGAAATCGATGACGTTTAGGATGGCCTGCATAACGCCGGTGATGATGCGGGTGCCGCCGGGAGCGCCAATGACTAGAAGCAGTTTGCCGTCCTTGGTAACAATGGTGGGGGTCATGCTCGAAAGCATGCGTTTGCCGGGGGCGATTGCGTTGGCCTGCCCGCCAACGGCACCGTACATGTTGGGCGAGCCGGGCTTGACCGAGAAATCGTCCATCTCGTTGTTGAGCAGAAAGCCAAGGCCGGGTGCGGTGACACCGCTACCGTAGCCGCCGTTGAGCGTGTAGGTGAGAGAGAGGGCATTGCCGTCCTTGTCGACGATGGAGATTTGGGTAGTCTCTGTGCTCTCCTCGGCGGGCACCGGGCCGTGTTGGATTTCGCTGGATGGAGTGGCGCGATCGGTGATGGTGGCGGCGCGCTGGGCGACGTAGGCGGGGGAAGTGAGTGTTGCTACGGGGACCTTGACGAAGTCGGGGTCGCCGAGAAACTGGCTGCGGTCGGCATAATAGCGGCGCATGGTTTCGGCGAGAGCGTGGGCGAGTTTGGCACTGCCCATGCCGGCCTTGGCGTAATCGAGGCGATCGAGAACGCCCATCATCTGGATCATGCCGATGCCGCCGGAGGAGGGCGGGGGCGAAGCGATGATGTCGTGGCCGTGATACTTGCCCATCAGCGGCTTGCGCTCTTTGGCTTGATAGGCTTTGAGGTCTTCCAGAGTGACGAGGCCGCCGTTCTTGGCCATGCCATCGGCCAAAAGCTTGGCGGTTTGGCCTTCATAGAATTCGTTTGGCCCACGTTTGGCGATGCGGTCGAGGGTGCGCGCAAGCTCTGGCAGGCGAAGGCGGTAGCCAGCGTCGTAGAAGGCACCGTTATTGAGATAGAGGCGCTTGGATTCGGGGAACCCGCCCAACTGGCGCTCGGCGGATTTGAGACCGCGGGCAACGGAGTAAGAGAGTTCGAAGCCATTTTTGGCGAGGCCGACGCTGGGTTTGACGAGGTCGGCCCATTTGAGCTTGCCGTACTTTTTGTGCATCAACTCGAGGCCGCGGACGGTGCCGGGGACGCCGACGGCGCGCCAGCCGGAGACGCTATCGCGCGTGGGCTTGCCGTCTTTGTCGAGGTACATGTCGCGTGTTGCACCCGCGGGGGCTTTTTCGCGAAAGTCGATGAAATTCGTTTCGCCCGAGGCGGTGCGGATGAGGGCGAAGCCGCCGCCGCCGATATTGCCGGCGGTTGGGTAGGTGACGGCGAGGGCGAAGGCTACGGCCACTGCGGCGTCGTAGGCGTTGCCGCCGCGCTTGAGGATGTCGACGCCGACGTCGGTGGCGATGGGTTCCTGGGCGACGACCATGGCCTTGCGGGCGCGGACGGGCTCGTGGGCGAATAGAGAACTGGTCAGGAGCAGGGTGAGAAGCGCTTTCATTTTGCGTTGTTCCTTTGTCTCTTCCAATCGAAGAGGACGATGCCAGCGGCGACGCTTACGTTGAGACTGGGGATGGGGCCGGTCATTGGGATCTTGAGTAGAAAGTCGCAAGCCTTACGAATGTTCTCGTGCAGGCCGTGGCCTTCGGCGCCGAGCACGATGACGCTCTTGACGGCGAAGTCGGCGTTGTCGTAGCTGAGTTCGCCGCGCTCGTCGAGGCCGTAGATCCAGAAGCCGGATTTTTTGAATTTTTCGAGGGCCTGGGCGATGTTGGTGACGCGGACGATGGGGATGTGTTCGAGGGCGCCAGCGGCGGCCTTGGCGACCGTTTCATTGACGCCCACGGCGCGGCGCTCCGGGATCACGACGGCACCCGCGCCGACCGCCGAGGCGGTGCGGAGAACGGCACCGAGGTTGTGCGGGTCTTCGACACCGTCAAGGACGACGATGAGGTCCTGGCCGACGACTTCGTCAAGCTGCTGGTATTCCTTCTCAGCGCCGAAGGCGACCACGCCCTGGTGGCGGGCGTTGAGACCGGCGCTGCGGTCGATCGCTTCGCGGGTTTCAAAGCGCAGGGCGACTTTGTTTTTGCGGCAGAGGTCGATGATTTCTTGAAGGCGGGGGCCGCCGGCGCCTTTGGCAATCAGAACACGGTCCAGGGAACGTCCCGCGGCGAGTGCTTCTCTAACGGGATGAATCCCAATCAATATGGCCATCTATACTGAGTTTATCCATTCGATGAGCGCGAAACGAGCAGTGTGTTTATTATCCGGGGGCTTGGACTCCAGTACTTGCCTTGCGCTTGCGCGTCGGGAAGGCTTCGATTGCTACGCGCTGAGCTTCGACTATGGGCAACGGCATCGGTTTGAGCTCGAGTCGGCGCGGCGGGTGGCGGCGGCGCTGGGGGCGCTGGAGCACAAAACCATCGTCATCGATTTGCGGGCGTTTGGGGGGAGCGCGCTGACGGCCGATATCGCGGTGCCGAAGGACGTGGTGTCGACTGGCATTCCGGTAACCTATGTGCCAGCGCGGAACACGATCTTTCTGTCCATCGCGCTGGGATGGGCCGAGGTGCTGGGGGCGTCGGATCTCTTTGTCGGCGTGAACGCGATCGATTACTCGGGCTATCCGGATTGCCGGCCGGAGTTTATCGAG
>JANXUM010000181.1 GCA_025356215.1 Bryobacter sp.
TTTCATTGGCCCGAAGCCGAAGCAGGAGCCAACAGTGTTGCGTTGCGGCAGGAAGAGTTGAGTGCGCTGGTGGCGGGTTTGGATCTTGGGCAAGCGCAACTAAGGCGAGGCTGGTGGCGGGGCAAGCAGGCGAGTTGAGAAAGCTCTACAAAGTACTTTGTCAGAAGGCGAACTTGATGTAATCTGGTGCTTCCCCCACTTGTGAGTCAGTTAGTCCAAATACAGCCCACCGACAGCCCCGAAGTAATTACACTTCGGCGTGAGCTGTCCTGGGCTCACTTGAAGATCCAGGTACTGGAAGAGCGATTGCGCAAGCAACGGATCGACAAGTACGGCCCGGCGAGCGAATCGTTGACCAATCAGCAACTGGAATTGCTCGAAGCCGAACCCGGCGTGAGCGCTGAAGAAGTAAGCGCCGAGGCTGGCCGCGACCCGCAAGAGTTGGAAATTGAAGCCCGGCGCAGCAAGCGCGAACGGCGTCCGCATCCAGGGCGCCAAGAGTTGCCCGAAGGCCTGCCGCGTGTCGAACGTTTGGTGACGCTGCCAGCGTCGCAATGCACTTGCGGAGCCTGTGGCAAAGGGCTTGCGGTGATCGGGTATGAGTCGAGCGAACAGTTGGATGTGGAACCCGCTAAGTACATCGTGCGGGTGACCAGGCGCGAGAAGAGGGCTTGCGGGCATTGCGGCGAAGCGGGTGTGAGGACGGCGCCCGCCCCCGCCCGCATAGTCGAGAAGAGTCTGGTGAGCGACCGGGTGATTGTCGATACAGTGATCGCTAAATATTGCGATCATACGCCGCTGTACCGGCAAAGCGCGATGCTGGAGCGGGACACAGGAGTAGAGATCCACCGGGCAACGATGGACGGTTGGGTGATGCAGGTAGGCGAGTTGCTGCAGCCGGTGGCGAATGTGATACTGCGGCACTTAGTAAGTGGATCGTATTTGCAAGCGGATGAGACTCCGGTTGATGTTCAGGTTCGTAACGGTGCGGGTAAAAATCATCAGGCTTATTTATGGCAGTATTCGCGGCCTGGAGGAGAAGCGGTGTTTGAGTTCCAGATGGGTAGGGGGCGCGAGGGTCCGGAGAAGGTGTTGAGGAAATTCCAAGGGATTTTGCAGACTGACGGCTACCAGGCTTACAACAAGATAGGCGGGGAGAAGCTCGTTCACGCGGCTTGCTGGGCGCATGCGCGGCGTAAGTTTTACGATGCCGTGAAGCTGCGCCCCAAGGATGCTGCGGCCATTGCAATTGTGGATCGAATGGATGCTGTGTTTGCGGTCGATACCGAGGCGCGGGAGCTTGGTTTGGAGCCGGAGCAACGGTTTGTCTTGCGGCAGGCAAAGATGCAGCCACTGTTGTTAGCGATGGAATCGGAACTGAAAAGACTCAGTCGCCAAGTGCTGCCCGCCAGTGCGCTTGGTCAGGCTGTGAATTACACGCTGTCGCTTTGGGCGCGGTTGCGGCGGGTTCTTGATTATCCCGAACTGGAGCTGAGCAACAACCTGGCGGAGAACTCGATGCGCGGGATTGCCCTCGGCCGCAAGAACTGGATCCACGTGGGGAGCCCGGTGGCGGGGCCGAAGGTGGCGGCGATTTTGAGTGTGATCGAGTCCTGCCGTAGACTGCGAGTGCCGGTGCGGGAGTATTTGCTCGATGTGCTGCCGGGATTGGGGAGAGTCAATATCCGGGATCTGGAGTCGCGGACACCAGCAGCCTGGATGCGGCGTAGGCAAGTGGGGTGAGTGGCGGACTGGGGATCGTCTTACGGATACGAAACACCGGGTCGGATCAATGCCACCGCGAGGCGGCCTTGACGGTCTGCTGCCATGCATAATTTAGGTGTAACTCTACAGTCGTACCCTATACGAAAGATCCAGATACGGCTCTACGGTAACATGTGTGGATGGTGCGAGAGATACTACAATCTCTCGACTCTCCCTTCCAAGATCGGACAACATTAGCATTTTGACGACCCCTGGGTCGCTCCGGTGGCCGTCGTCGACGTCAGTCGCAACAAGAACACACGGAAGCTTCGTGAGCAGAATCACTGAACTCTTCGCATCGCCCGCCAGCGTCAGTCGATGCCGATCCGCCACTCGCACCAGCTCTCGAAGCAGCGTCGCCTCGCTAACAACTAAAGACTCTCGCTCAACGACAGTCGCATAGCAGATCGCCAATCGCGGAATGGCTTCAGCTCGTCTCCGCCTCGGCACCTGAGACTCGTATACGGATCGGCACTGTTTCGCGTTAAATCTCGTCGAGTCGACGCTGCCGTCAAGCGTCCGAGTCACGAGCTTGTCGTAAAAAGTGATTGATGTATGTGGCAGGCACGTAAGGCAGGATAGCGACAGTGTCATCGCCTCGTAGTAGCGGCGAAGCCGCCTCCGGATCAACCCGCCATCTCGAATGCCTAGTAACCCAATGATCTCGGTGGCTGTTAGTTCCGCAGGTTCGGACAGCAAGACCTCCAGCACCTCATCCGACATATCGTGACGAGCTCCTATCAGTAACAACTGGCGAAGCAGAGACCGCCCATCCAAAGTCGCTTCTAAAGCCAACCACCTGATCAGGCTCTCGCGATGCACTTCCGGCTTGTCATCGAATAGCGCATATAGTCGTCGCCTAATGGACGGGACGGCCACGCCACGATCTAGAAAAAGTCCCGCAGCTTCTAGCAATTCCGATCTTTCTGCGCCCGTGTAGGTCCGAACCAGCTCTAGTACTGGCACGCGAATACCAGTCCTTGAGAAGATGTAGTCTAGGACGGCCAGCTCGCCATCTTCAACTAGTTCGTTGTTCGATTTTGAAGTCACGGCAAAACCCTATCGATTGTAACCCCAAGATTCGTCAGTTGTGCCTGCGTAGCGGCAGATACATACGTTCCTTGCCAGGCAAGGATCACGTAGTTATAACCGTTTTGCCGAGCGAGGATGGCGGTATCGATAATCTGCTGCGTCACTCGGAACTCTCCAACGTACTTAACCTCGTATGCGGTCATGCCTTTTATGAAATCTGGGATTCTGGCGGTTAGAAAACTATTTTGCCATGAAATAGTGTTCTTAGGGATTCCACCAAGATAAGTGCTCGCGATCGCTTCTCCGAGTTTGCCAACCAAATTAACAGCAATTGCAAACGGGATTCCAACCCTGCGAATTACTCCAAAAAATGGGGTCGCAGCTGCAAGCTGGGAAGACGAAAAGCACTCTCCCGCGCTCAATAGGTATTGAGAAGCACCGCAACTTTCTGGGCTAAAGCTAGACCAGAATCGCCGCAACAAATCAGTCTCGTAACACGGTCTTCCAGACTGATCCACGCAAAAGCCACTTTCGTAGATATCTTGGGCACCGGCATATTGAAAACTAACCTGGGTATTTCCGGCCGAAGCATTACCGACCAAAGAAATGTATCCGATGTCATAACACTGAAACTGATACGTGGTTGTAGAAGTGACACCCATGAAGGTTGAGCTCACCGAATAGTTTTGTGGACAAGCAGCAAGGCCAGACGGGTCGGTCAAATTTACCGGGTCGGCTAGTGTGTACGTGTACCGATTCCATGAGTCCGGTGAAGCCGGACTTGCACTTGGCGCGAATGGATCTGCAGCGCTAAACCGGCCCAGCCCACTGGCATACCACCGCTGGTCCGCATAATCCAACCCCGTCCCGCCATCTCTCGTGTAAGTCGCAAACCCCTCCCGATCATCCCCCGCCGCCCCCGTCCTCGACTCGCCATAAGGATAGTAATTCGACCCATCGCCCTTACTCTGCAACCGGTCCGCCGTAAACTCGCTCACCGTGCCGGAAGACCAGCTTTGCGAGTAAATCCGCTTACCCACCAGCCGAGCACCCATGTAAACATGCTCCTCACTGGCGGTAATCACGTTATAGTCGCCACTCGACGACCAGCCCACACAGTAAACTCCCATCTTCTGCCCGCCCGGCGAGTAAAAGATTACCTGTTCGCCGCTAAACTCGCCCTGCGCGGGG
>JANXUM010000185.1 GCA_025356215.1 Bryobacter sp.
CCCACACCATGGCCGCCGTTGCTTCTCTACGCCCTTTTGTCGTCTCGCGCCGTGTGGCCTTTCCCATAAAGCCAGGCTGGCTGTCGCAGAAGAAGTACGCCCGGCCCGCCGGTTATCTCGCGGTCTCTCAGGCCGTCGCCAAAGAACTTCGGCACACCGCGATCGAGCCGGACAAAATCCGCATCGTCCCCGATGGCGTGCCCGATATCGCTCCGGCGGCATTCCAGCAGCACGTCGCCGGGCTCAGGAGCGAAGACGCGGGCAAGCTGAACCCGTTGATGATCGCCTCCTGCAAGCAGGCCGGTGCCGAACTCAAACTGAGCGACAACCTCTCGGACGCGCTGAAAGGCGGCTTCCTCTTCCTTTACCTCAGCAACAGCGAAGGCTTGGGTTCCGCCGTCCTCTTGGCCATGGCTGCGGGCATGCCCATCGTGGCCAGCCGCGTCGGTGGGCTGCCGGAGGCGGTGGACGAAGGCTTCTCGGGCCTGCTCGTTCCAAACGATCCGGCAGCCGTGGCCCAGGCGGTAAACGCTCTGCGTCACGATCGCAACCTCGCCCTGCGCTTCGGTGAGAATGCCCGCCGCCGCTATTTGAAACACTATACGCTCGAGCAGATGGTGGAGAACACGTTGGCCGCATACCGGGAGCTGCTCCATGTCTGAGATCTGGTTCTTCGGCGTCGTCGCCGCACTCTTCGGGCTTGTGATCGGCAGCTTCCTCAACGTCTGCATCTACCGATTCCCGCGCGATCTAAGCGTCGTCGCTCCGCGATCTTTTTGCCCCTCGTGCGAAAAGCCAATCGCCTGGTACGACAACATTCCTGTGTTGAGTTATTTCCTTCTCGGTGCCAAATGCCGCGGTTGCCGGGCGCCGATCTCCAAGCGCTATCCGCTCGTCGAGTTTCTCACCGGATTACTCTTTGCGGCTTCAGTATGGAAAATGGGCATAACGCCCGACGCGGCGAAACTCTGCGTATTCTGCGCGTTGACGGTCGGCCTGATCTTCATGGATTTAGAAGAGCGCATCCTCGCCGACGAGATGACCGTCGGCGGCATGACCTTCGGCTTTCTCCTCAGTCTGTTCCTGCCAATGCCAGTCTTCATCGGCCATTTCGTCTTACCACCGGAATGGCGTGAATCGTACCTCAGCCTCGGCGAATCGCTCCTCGGCGGCCTCCTCCCGGCCTCCTGCCTCTGGGGCATCGGAGAGATTTACTACCGCCTTCGCGGCCGAGAAGGTCTGGGCTTCGGCGACGTAAAGATGATCGCGATGATCGGAGCCTTTTACGGTCTGCAGGGTTCCCTGGTGACGCTGATCATTGGAAGCCTCGCCGGCTCTGTGTTCGGAGCTATCTATACGATTGCCACCCGCAAAGATGCCCGCACCTACGAACTTCCCTTCGGCTCCTTCCTGGGGCTCGCCGCGCTCGTCCCGCCCTTTGTTTTCGGGCAACCCGGAGGATCGCTCGTTGTACCATGGTGAGTTGCGATGAATGCGCTTTTGAGAGCCCTCAAACCGGGCACTGAGGAATGGATCCTCGCCACGGCCCTCAATCCGACCCGGATGCCGCGCCACATCGCCGTCATCATGGACGGCAACGGACGCTGGGCCGGGCATCGTCACCTTCCACGCATCGCTGGACATAAGTCCGGCGTCGACAGCGTTCGCGAGATCGTCGAAAGCTGCGCCCGTCTCAACATCGAGGCGCTCACGCTGTACGCCTTCTCCACTGAAAATTGGAAACGCCCGGGGCTTGAAGTTGAAGCCCTGTTCCGTCTGCTCCGGCTCTACCTACGCTCAGAGCTATCTACACTCCGCGAAAACAACGTGCGGCTCACGGCCATCGGCCGCATTGACGGCCTACCTCCGTCCGTGCAGACCGAGCTTGCCCATGTCATGGATCTAACCGCCGCCAACACCGGCCTGCGCCTCAATCTCGCGCTCAACTACAGCGGCCGTGCCGAGCTTGTCGACGCCGTGCGCGCCATCGCCGCCAGCGGAGTACCCGCATCTGAGATCAACGAAGAAACCATCGAGCGTCATCTCTACACGCGAGACCTGCCGCAACCCGATCTCCTGATTCGAACCTCTGGCGAAATGCGGATCAGCAATTTTCTGCTCTGGCAGATCGCCTACACAGAGCTTGTCGTCAGCCCCACGCTTTGGCCCGATTTCCGCTGCCGTCACCTTCTTGAAGCCCTGCTCGAATTCCAACGTCGGGAACGCCGTTTCGGTGGCGTCGAGCCCACGCTGGATGAAGCCAGCGCCGGCTTGGCTCTAAGATGAAACGGGTTCTCACCGCGGTATGGCTGGTTCCCGCGGCGACTTACTCCATCTTCTTTGCGCCGCATTGGCTCTTTGTAGTCGTTATCTGTCTCCTCGCCCTTCTTTGCTATCGCGAGTATGCTCGAATCGTCGAGAATCAGGGCCTCGGCGGTAACATCGCCGCCGGAAGCGTCCTCGGCCTGCTCATCATGATTGTCCCGGGTCTGCACTGGGCCGACCTTGCACTCCTGGCACCGATCGCTTTTGGAATCGGCATCCGCACCACCGACCTCAAGTCCGGCTTTGCCACCGCTGGCACTTTTGCCCTCGGTTTGCTCTATGTCTTCGGCGCATGGCGCTGCGGAATCGCATTGCACGAGCGCAATGTCCATTGGCTGTTTTATGCCGTCGCATTGAACTGGGCCGGAGACGTTGCCGCCTACTACACTGGACGGGCCTTCGGTCGTAACAAGCTTGCCCCGGCCATTAGTCCAGGCAAGACAATCGAAGGGTCGATCGGCGGCATCGTCGCCAGCGTCGCCTTCGGTTGTATTTATCTCCATTACTTCCTGCCGGAAGTTAGTCTTCCCGGTGCGATTGCGCTGTCGGTTCTTGGCAATATCGCCGGCCAAACAGGGGATCTTGCCGAAAGCGCGCTCAAACGTGGCGCGGCCATGAAAGACTCGGGAACCATGCTCGCCGGACACGGCGGCTGGCTCGACCGTCTCGATTCCAGTCTCTTCTCCGTGCCCGTCGTCTACTGGGCGCTACTCACTTACTCCCGCTGGCAATCACTCCTATGACACTCCCCGATCCGCATCCTGTCCTCTTCCTCATTGAAGCCTTTCGACGCTCGCAGGCCATGTTCACCGCCGTCGACTTGCGTATCTTCGACCGCCTTGCCGCCACCCCACTCAGCGCGGCTCAATTGGCCGAAGAAATCAAGGCCAATCCCGATGCAACTGAACGCCTGCTGAACGCCTGCGTCTGTCTCGACTTACTCACTACCGACGGCGTCACTTACGCCAACACGCCCGCTACCTCTACTTACCTCTGCCGGGCTTCGGAGAATTCAATCGTTGGCTATGTCGAATACTCTCAAAAGGCCCTTTGGCAGCTCTGGGCCAAGCTTCCCGAGGCTGTGGTGGAAGGCACCCACCGCTGGGAGCAGGTCTTCGGCGGCCAAGCC
>JANXUM010000274.1 GCA_025356215.1 Bryobacter sp.
ACCGCATCTCCATTCGCGGCATGAAGGCCTTCCACATCAAGCTTCGTTCCGGCCGCAAATTCAATTTCGTCTCCGCGCAAAGTGCCGACCAAGTCATCGACGCCATCCAACGCGCGCGCCGCTAGCACCTTATACTAGGCCCCACGAGGGCCTCCGCGCCGCCAAAGATACCCGCAGTCGGGCCCACATCCTCCACAATCTCGCTGGCCTTTAGCGAAATACGGCGCTCTTCGCAATGGCGCGTCAGAGCAATTCGGCGAAAGACTGCAACTCGCCAGCGGTCGCGACGAGTGCTTGCCGCGTCAACGTTGCGAGATACTCCTCGACGCTATAGTGGGGCTTCAGCAGCCGCGCCCGTACTTTGCGTACCGCGTTGCAGACGACGCCGGGCGCGAGACTCAGATGATTGCAGAGGAATTCATCGGGGTGCTGGGCTTCAATCTCGAACGCGTCGAGCGCCGCCTCCGGGAAATCCTTCAGGTTCTGCGTTACGATGACACCGCAGCGGCCTACGATTGCGGCGGCGAGCACATGACGGTCGTCGGGATCGGGAAGTGAAAGCGTTTCGATCAACGACGCGTAGCCCGTGACGAGGCTATCCCGTGTCGCCATATCCATCAGGTCGCGCGTCCGCTCCAGCGCTGCCCTGTCGCGCTCCGGTTCGTTGCGCATCAGCGCCTCGATCCATTCACGGTGAATGTCCGCCGTCCATTTGGCCTTGAACAAGTCGGTGACCGCCAGTTGCAGGAAGATGTCCCGCAGCGGGGCCGGATAGAGCACATTTGCGTCGAGGAGCGCCGTGTAGTGGCTCATAGGGTCAGTAGCCCATCCCCAGTTCCTGCCCTTCGCGGGCGAGCTGGTCGAGGACGGCTTCACGCTCGCGGTCGATCTTCGCCTTATACGCCATCACGTCTTCCACGCGGACACGGCGATGCTTGCCGACCTTACGGTGCGGCAGGACATTGTCCTCCAGCAGCTTGATCAGGAACGGGCGCGAGACGTTCAGCACCTCGGCGGCCCGGAAGCTCGTCAGCTCGGCGTTCTCCGGGATCAGGGTCATGCCCCGGCCCGCAGCCATCGCTTCAAGGATGTCCATCAGCAGAGCGACGGCACCGGCAGGAAGCTCCAGCGGCTGTTCCTTACCCGCTTCCCTGACCTTTAGCGTCAGGGAACCCTTTCGTTGCACGAAGCGCGAAAGGACCTGGCCAGAGACGCGCGCCATCGCCGCGTCCTGTGCGGAAGGGGGAAGTTGTCTATGGGCAAGCTTGGTCATGTGAGTCGCTCCTTCTCTGTCTCTCTACTTTTATCCTATGCTCCAAATGCAATAAGTGCAACAAATGCATTATGTGAAAGTCTTCGAGAGTGCTTGGAACGAACGTCGCTCGGATAGCTGGCCCCCTCATGCGCGGCCTCGCTTGGCCCATCGCCCACGATCATGAAGGACTCCAAGCCTTCAACCCCTACGACAAAAGTTGGAATCATTGCGAAGGGACACTCAGGCGAGCTTCGTTCCGGCCGCAAATTCAATTTCGTCTCCGCGCAGAGTGCCGACCAAGTCATCGACGCCATCCAACGCGCGCGCCGCTAGCGCCTTATACTAGGCCCCATGGGGCCCCTCCAGCCACTCCTCTGGCTCGCCATCTCGCTCACGGCTGCCCTGGCGCAAGACAGCGCCCCCACCCTCTTCGATCAAGCTGAAAAGCTCAGAGCCGACCCCAAAACCCGCCAGCAAGCCATCCCCCTCTACCAACGCGCCGCCGACCTCGCCAACCAAACCGCCGACGCCTCCACGGAAGCCAAATCCCGCCTCCGTCTTGGTCAACTTCTCGACATCTCCGGCGACCCCGCGCAAGCCTTAAAGCAATTCGAAACCGGTCTCGCCCCTGCTCAGGCCGCTGCCGACAAGTTCACAGAAGCCGGCCTCCAATACGGCATCGCCAGAACCCGCTACAACCTGGGCCAAATCCCCGCCTCCCTCGACGCCTACCAAGCCGCTCTCGCTCTCCGCCGCCAAACGGGTCAACGCTTTGAGGAGGCCCTGGTCCAGCACAACCTCGGTGCCGCCTTCTGGAGCCTCGGCCGCAATCAGGAGGCCTCCGCCGCTTACAACGCAGCCCTCGCCATCCGTCGCGACATCCAAGACCAGCCCGGCGTTGCCTACTCCCTCTACGGCCTCGCCAGCGTCTACTGGACTTGGGGCGATCCCGCCAAAGCCCTCGACGCCTACCGCCAAACCCTCCAGCTCTGGCGCTCCCTCAAAGACACCCGCGGCGAAGCCGAATCCCTCAACAGCATCGGCCTCATGTACGCCGCCCTCGGCGACCTCCGCCAAGCCAAACTCCACTACAACCAATCCCTCGCCCTCGTCGCCGCGCCGTACACCCTCAATAATCTCGGCATGGCCGAAGGCCCCGCCGGGCGCCACTCCTTTGAGAAAGCCCTTCCCGCCCTCCGCGCCGCCAACGATACCCGCGGCCAAGCCTACGTCCTCCACAATCTCGCCGGCCTCGACCCCCCCGGCTCTCCCGCCGCCATCGATCGCTATCGCGAGTCTCTCGCGCTCAAACGTCAAATTGGCGACCGTTGGGCCGAGGCCGAATCGCTCATCAAACTTGCCGACGCCCTCCGCCGCTCCGGCCTCGCCAATGAAGCTCTTCAAACCGCCCGCGACGCCGTGTCCCTCGAACGACAACTCGGCAATAGCTTCGGCGAATCCACTGCCCAAGCCGCAGAAGCTGCCGCCCTCCGCGCCCTCGGCCGTCTCCCAGAGGCCGCCGCCGCGCTCGAAGCAGCCCTCCCCCGCATCGAGAAACTACGCGCCGGCCTGCTCAATCCAGACCTCCGCGCTTCTTTTTTTGCCACTCAGCAAAGCCTCTACCGCGACACCGTTGAAGTCCTCATGGAACTCGGTCGCTTCCGCGACGCCTTCGATATCAATGAGCGCAGCCGCTCCCGCGTCCTGCTCGATCAAGTCTTCCACGCCCGCCAATCGCGGCCCGAAGATCAGGCCCTTTTGCTTCGCCAACAAACTGTCGAACGTGAAATTAACGCTCTCTCCCAGCGCCTGCAACGCAGCTCCGCTCCCGAGGCCCGTGCCCAACTCGACACTTCCCTCCAAACTTGGTCCGCTATCGAGGCCGAACGCATCGCCGCCGCTGGCCTCGACCGTTGGACCGTCTCCCCCGTCGAAGCCCTTCAGTCAATCGTTCTCGACTCCAAAACCGCCCTCGTCGAATACGCCTTTGGCAGCGATTCCGCTTGGGCCTGGGTGCTCACGCGCGGCACCCTCCGCGCCGTCAAGCTCCCGCCCCGCGCCCGTCTCGACGCCTTGGTCCGCCGCCACCAAACCGCCATCGCCGCCCGCACCAGCGACCCCTCCGCCGAGCGCGAACTCTACCGCGCCCTCATCGCCTCCCTTGGTCCCCTTGCCGGCATCGAGCGCCTCATCGTCATCCCCGCCGGGCCGCTCGATGAACTCAGCCTCGCCTCGCTCCCCGATACTCTCTCCCGCTTCGAACTCATCGAGGCCCCCTCCGCCGCCACCCTCCTCGCTCTCCGTCAGCGCACTCGCCCCCACCCCCGCCGCCAGGTAACGGTCTTCGCCGATCCCGTCTTCACCGCCGGCGATTCGCGCCTCGCCCAAGCCGCCGCAGATTCGGTCGCCGCCAACGCCATGGAAACTCTTCCCCGCCTCCACTTTTCCCGCTTCGAAGCTGAAGAGATCCTCAAGCTCGCCCCCCCTGGCTCGGTCCGCCAATTTCAAGGCTTCGCCGCCGCGCGCGACCAGTTCAACCTCCCCACCTCGCACGACACCCGCATCCTCCACCTCGCCACTCACGCCACCGGCGACGCAGTGCTCCTGTCCGGCTTCAATGCCCAGGGCGTCAAACAAAATGGACGCCTCACTCTCGACGAAATCTACCGCCTCCCTCTCGCCGTCGAAACCGTGGTCCTCAGCGCCTGTGGTACCGCAGCCGGCCCCAGCCTCGACGGTGAAGGCGCCATCAGCCTCGCCCGCGCCTTTCTCTACGCCGGGGCCACCCGAGTCCTCGCCACCCAATGGCAAGTCCAGGATCGCGCCACCTCCGAGCTCATGAAGCGCTTCTACAGCGGCATCTTCACCGCCAAGCTCGCCCCCGCCGCCGCCCTCCGCGCCGCACAACTCTCGCTCCGCGCCGATCCCCGCTGGCAAAGCCCCTACTACTGGGCCGCCTTCCGCCTTAGCGGTGACTGGCGCTAACCAATGGAACCGATCGAAGCCGCGGCCTTCGAGGCCCTCCTGGCGCGCCTCGCCCCAGACCGCGCCGCTGCGGCGGATCAATACGAAGCCCTGCGCGCCCGTCTGATTCGATATTTCCGCTGGCACCGCGCCGCCTCGCCCGAAGATCAAGCCGACGACACCCTCTCCCGCACCGCCCGCAAGCTCGCTCACGGCGAACCCATCGAAAGCGTAGAACGCTACGCCACGGGTGTCGCCAAGCTCATACTGCGAGAATCCGTCACCCGCGCCTGGCGCCAGGATCACGCCCTTCGCCAAATGCCCGCGCCCCAGGTGCCCGATCTACCCGACCCCGCCGCCTTGCGTTGCCTCAACCATTGCCTGGCCCAACTCAACACCGCCCAACGCTCGCTGATCATGGCCTATTACAGCGCCGCCCCGGGCTCCAACATCCAAACAAGAAAACGTCTTGCGGCGGATCTTGGCCTCGAATCCAACGCCCTGCGCAACCGCGCCCTCCGTCTGCGCGAGCGTCTGGAAGCCTGCGTCCGGGCCTGCCTCAACGCCAATCGTGACGGATTGGCCCCGGGCGACACTACGAAATGAGCCTGCATGAATAGCGAACATACCCGGGAACTTTTAGAGAATTTCCTGCTCGGAGAGTGCGACCCGGCCCAGCGGGAGCAAATCAGCCAATCCCTTCTCGACGACGAAAATCTCGACGCCGCCCTGCGCGAAGCCGAAGCCGATCTGATCGACGCCCTCGCCCGCCGCCAACTCTCGCCATCCCGAGCCCAGGCGATGCGCCGATATCTCCAAGAAACAGGTCAAACCGCCCGCCTGGAATTCGCCCAAGCTCTCGCCCAAGCTGTCAAGCCCCGCCGAGCATACTGGCTCGAAGCCGCCGCTGCCATCCTTCTACTCACCGGCGGAGCATGGTGGCTACACCAACCCGTCCGCCAGCCAGCGCCAGTCCTCCACGCAACGCTCCACCTCTCGGGCGAAGCCACGCGCGGCGCATCGCCAGCTCATCGATTCAGCATCCCCCCGGCCACTCAAATCGTCGACCTCGAAATCGAAGTAGCCCCCGAGCCGGCCACCGCCTACCGCCTCCGCCTTGTCGCTCCCAACGGCCAAGCCACCTTCGATCAAAGCGGCCGGCCCTGGCCCCAAGCGCTACTCCGTGTCAGCGTCCCCGCCACCGCCTTCAGCGCCAACGCCGCCACAATCGAGCTATCGGCAACCGATGCTGCGGGATCGACAACCCCGGTAGCCTTCTACGAAATCCGCGTCCAACGTTAAACCCGCACCTCACCACGCCTCCCGCCGCCGCAAGATCGCCCCCGCCTCCAGCGGCAACCTCCTCCGCCTCGCCCCAAACAGCGCCAGGCTCAACGCCATCACCAGATCGTCATGCTTACCCGCGCTCACAAAGCGCACCCCGCCCCGCCCCGTCACCTTGCGCATCCCCATCAATTCCTCCTCCAACAGCCCCCACTCTGCCACGCCCTCGGCCACGCACAGCCCCTCCACCTCAAAGGCCCGCATCAACCCCGTCATCAACTCGGTCTTTGGAGTCGGAAAAAACCCATCCGCATAGCGCGACTCATTCCCGCCCGTAAACACCACCGGCAACAACTCCCCACCCAGTCGTCGCCGCCGCAGATCCTCCGTCACCACCCCACCCAACCCCGTCGCATCCACCGCAATCGTCAAAGTCCCCAGGTCCGCCAGTGCCATCGACAACTGTTCCACGCGATCCACAATGGACGAGTAGCGCGTCCCCAGCCGCACCTGTTCCACCCGCACCACCACCAACTTACGCACGCGCACAAATTCAAAAGTCGCCGCATCCCGCACTCCCGTGCTCTCCACCCGCTGCTCAACCACAACAATCGCGGTATGGTCCTTGCGCTGCCCCAGATCCACGCCCACGTGATAAGACCGCATCCCCGTATCGCCGTTCATACAATCAGCGCGCGATAGCGCAGCCCCTCCGCCTTGGCGGTCAACAGCCACTCCCGCCGAAAAGCCTCATTCTCCATCCCCGCAAAGCTGCAAAGGTACTCCTGCGCAAACCACTCCCCACCCTGCTTCTGCCGCTCTTCCTCCAAAAACTCGGGGCGAATCCGGTCAAAATCCGTCGCCTTTACGCAAACCCGCGTCCACCCCTCGCCCCCCAATTCCCATTCCTTCCAAAAGAACCCGCGCTGCCCAAACGGGGTGGACATACAAATCAAATCCCCACCGCTTACGGCCAACATCGGCCGCACGCTCTGATAAAGCTCATCGGGCACCCGCGCCGCCTCATCGATCACAACCAGGCTCGCCGCGCTATAGCCCCGCACCGTCGCCTCCGTCCCCGGCAGGCCCACAATGCGCGATCCATTCGGCAGCATCAAGCTGATCCGGTTGCTCCCATCGCCGCGAAGCGTCACCCCGGCCCGCAACAAAAATTGCCGAATCTTCCGCACCAGCTCCCCCGTCTGCCGCTCGGTCGGCGACACACACACTACCAGCGAGCCCCCATAACAATAGGCCCGATGCGCCGCAATGGCGGCGGCGGTGGAACTCTTCCCCCACTGCCGCGAGCAGTTTAATAGAAGCCGCCGCGCCCCGCCCCGCAGCACTTCGGCCTGCCGCGCATCGGGGGTAAATTCCAGCAGGTCCCGCGCAAACGCGACAGGGTCCAACAGATAGCCCATCCGGTCCAACTCGGCGCTCTTCATCGCGCCTTCCGAATCGCTTGGCTCAACTTCACGCGCAGTTCCGGCTGATCCCTCAGGATCGCCATCAATTCGCGAACCAGCCGTTCCAACGCCCCCGTCTCGGGATCGTGCAAAACGCCGGCAATCTCATCGAACAAACCTTTGCTCATCACGCAATCAAAGTACTGCGGCCCGAGACCAGCTTCGACCCCACCAGCCCCCACCCCCGGCTAAACCCATCAAATCAAACGCAAAATAAAACCCGCCCGCGCGTGAATACCGCGTTCGGGCACAGTTCTGTCACAGCTCTGTCACAGCGCGGCCCAAAAACGGAGCAACGTATCAAACGCCTCTCGGTACCCGATGTCGATGCGGCACTCTTCGGCAAGAACCCGAAAGGGCCGATCCCAATCCACTGGCGGAGGAACCAGTTCTTTGGGAACTTCATGTGTATTGCGCCGCTCAAAGGTTCGCCGCAACGCTTCGGCACAAAGCGAGACATCGAGAGAACCCGAACTGATGAGCAGGTGCAGATCGACCAGATCGCGAACCCGGCTATTGGGGCTGGGCCGAGCTACCGTGAAAGCATGAATCTTCTCCGCGAACTGCTGCTCGCGGCCAATCATGGCGATCAACGGCGCTGCGATTTCCGCGAAGGCGAGCCAATCTCTACTAACCATCACTTCGACGGGTTCGAGGATCACGTCGCCGATGCCGACGTCAACATGGAATTTCACAAAGGTCCGGCCGTCTAGCCGAGCTTCCACGGGGTAGCGTGCGCCACCGTAAGGGCCGGCATCCAGATCCATCGTGGCCTCGCTGACGCGGAATGAAAAGAAATCGCCGATCTCTCTCGCTCCCGCGCGTTGCAGTTGATCGAGGGCCGATTCTGTATCGCCGGCTCGAAGCGTGAAATCAAGGTCACGGGTCGATCTTGCCCTTACAAATCGAAGCTCCATCGCGTAACCGCCCTTGAGAATCCAATCCCCGCTCGCTTCACTGACAAGTCGATTTAAGAAGCGGTCGAAAGCAACCCGCCGGCATAGCCGTTAAAAATCAGTCCCCTCCTTCCGGGAGATTGTCTTAAGTCGCTCTTCAAGGGCTGTCCGGAAAGCGCCAGGCGAAGTGTAGCTTCGGCTTTCAGCCATCAGCGCGTACTCCCTTTAGCCTGGAGGAGTCGGAGAACATCTCCATGAGCCGAGTCCGTTTTTGCACCCGCGATTTCCGCGCGTGTGATTCTTCCGGACTGCGTAGCCTCTGAGAGTGCGAGCTTCAGATCAGGCAGGGGAACCTCGCCCGATCTAGCCACATCGACCAATGTGCGGAGCGCCTTGGTCACAGGCACACCGTCGATTTGTTCGACATCGGAAAGCGGTAGGTCGGCGATGTGGAGGACGACGGCTTTGGGGATAGCGGCGCTGCGGCGGAATGTTTTGGGCACAGTCATGTGCAGCCGCGACGGCGTAGCGTCGGTTAGCTCGTGCAGAGAAAGTGCGGTTTGATGACTGTAAACACCCTGAGGCTGCTCCTGGCGATTCCTGGACCAAAGCCACCATAGAATCAGGTCAGGCCGCACTGGCAGAGGTTGCGTAGCAAGCCGAAAGATTCCTCGCCGCTCACGTACCCAATTGCCCACATGAACGTGGTAGTTCCGTTTCGGGGCGGTATATCCGATCGCGGCAGCTTGCTTGGACGTGAAATATCCGCCCTGCACCGCCGCCATCTTGGTCAGGGCCCGTTCGTCGGCGACATAGGATCGGGCCTTCATAATAGTTCAACTATCCAGAACCATTATGTGATGAGCTGGACCGGTCGTGCAACCCGGCAGAAACGACCCACAGTCAATTACAACGTCGCCACAGCAACTCCGCGAGCTTGTAGCTTGTGCTGCGGCCACCTTCGGGACCGCGAACCAAAACTCCAGTTTCAAAGAGATTAAATATGTCGCGATCGGCGGTATCCTGTGGGCACCTCGCGAGGGCTGCCCGTTGGGATTGCCAGTCCTGGAGACTTGGACTCACGAGTTAGCGAATGTTCCGAACGAGGCAAATCGGACGCTGACGTCCACCTTTGGAAAATGAGCGTCTGTTGTAAGTAAAGATCAGCAGCGTCTATGGCGATGAATTCAGGTCTATTGGAT
>JANXUM010000286.1 GCA_025356215.1 Bryobacter sp.
GCGGCGGGCGTGGCGGGCGAGGGCCAGTTCGATCAATTTGTCGAGCAGTTGGGCGTAGCCGATGCCGGAGTGTTCCCACATTTTGGGATACATGCTGATGGAGGTGAAGCCGGGCAAGGTGTTTACTTCATTGACGTAGAAATTGCCGGTTGCGGTTTCGAGCAAGAAATCGACACGCGACATGCCTTCGCAATCGAGAGCCCGGACGGCGTCGACGGCGAGCTTTTGGACGGTTGCGGTTTGGGCGGCGTCCAGATTGGCCGGGAGCTCGATGCGCGTGGTGTCGAGGAGGTACTTGGCTTCGTAGTCGTAGAACTCGCGCTCGGGGATGACCTCGCAGGGGAAGGAGGCCTGGAGAGCTTCGTTGCCGAGGACGGCGCATTCAAATTCACGGCCGGCGATGGAGCGCTCGATGACGATCTTGGAGTCGTAACGGGCGGCGTCCTCGAGGGCGGCTTGCAGGGATTCCAGCGTTTTGGCCTTGGCGATACCGACCGAGGAGCCGAGGTTGGCGGGCTTGACGAAGACGGGCAGGCCCAGCTTTGCAACGATTGCATCGGCGTCGAGATGGCCGCGGCGCTGGACCAGGTAGTCGGCGATGGGGACGCCCGCGTCGTGGAGGACACGCTTGGTGAATTCTTTGTCCATGGCGGCGGCGCTGCCGAGGACGCCGGGGCCGACGTAGGGCAGATCGGCGAGCTCAAAGAGGCCTTGCATGGTTCCGTCTTCGCCGAAAGTGCCGTGGGTGATGGGGAACACAACGTCAATGCCGGGGTTGGCACCGGGGGCGGGCAGGATGGCACTGGGGTGCCACGCGCCGTCTTTGGACACGAGAAAGCGATGGACGGTGTAGCGGGAAGGGTCCAGGTTGGCGACGATCGATTCGGCGGAGCGGAGGCTGACTTCATGCTCGCCGGAGCGGCCTCCGTAAACGACGGCGACGTTGAGTTTGGGCATGGGACGAAACTTTGAGTTTAAGCGGTTTGGGTGAGGTCGCCGAAGAATTCGGCGTCGATGATGCCGGCGCAGGCGTTGGCGAGGCGGCGGTCAGAGGTCCAGAGGGGGGCGTGGAGGGATTCGGCGAGGGCAACGTAGCTTGCATCATAGGGAGTTATGGTGTGCTGGAGTTGCCAGACTCGTTCCGACAGTGGTTCGTGGTTGTAAAATTCGATCTCGTAGGTTTTGAAAAGTTGGAAACTCTGTCTTGCCTCCAAGGCGGAAAGGGTCTTGCGAAGCCGAAGATTGCGGAGCCCAGAAATGATCTCCAAGGTCAGAAGTTCTGGAGCGACAAATTCGAGTTCTTCCCGAAGAGAACGAACTACCGCTCGCTGCCCCGGTCCCGACTCGAGCAGCATTTCAATCATGACCGAACTATCCACGACAATGGTGGACTGAAGCTTATTCAGGAAGTGGACCCCTCAGTTCGCGGATGATTTCCGCAGCACCTACACTGCCCACCCGAGGCCTAGTGGTCCTGTGCAATTCGTCCATCCATTCCTTCATGGTTGGTTTTGCCGCTTTGCGCTTAATGTCCTTCAGCAGGTAGTCCGAAAGGGAGAGTCCTTCTATTGCGGCTCTGGATTTGATAAGGCGGTGGAGGGATTCCGGCACGTTGCGGATCTGGATCATCGTTGTGGGTTCCGCCGCTTGGTCAGCGGGGGAGGGGTCGGGATTTTTTGCCATTGCGGCACCGGTGGTGGCCATGTTTTGAGCATAGATTGGATGGCGGCGAGATGTCAACATGTTTTGCACATGCTTCAATGCAGAATACGCTTTCCCATCGCCGACGCAATCAGCTCGACGGCTAGCAGTGCGGTACGGTTGGCGGTGTCGAGAATTGGGTTGACTTCAACGACCTCAATTGAGCGTAGAAGCTTGGAGTCGCTCAAAATTTCCATCGCCAGATGCGCTTCGCGGTAGGTGAGGCCGCCTCGGACCGGGGTGCCGACGCCGGGGGCCTCGTCGGGGTCGATGCTGTCCATATCGAAAGAGAGGTGAATGCCGTCGGTGCCGGCAGAGGCCGCCTCGATGGCGCGGGCCATGACGGTGCGCAGGCTGAACTCGTCGACATCGCGCATCGTAAACGCCTTGACGCCGCTGGCGGCGACATTGAGACTTTCTTGTTCATCGACGTCTCGAATGCCGATCAGGACGGCGTTTTGCGGCAGAACTTTTGGGGAGTAGCCGCCGATGTGGGTGAGCTCTTTGGGACCCAAGCCGAGCGTGGCGGCCAGGGGCATTCCGTGGACGTTGCCGGAGGGGCTGGTCTGGGGAGTGTTCATGTCGGCGTGGGCATCGATCCAGAGGACTCCCAGCTTGCGCTTGGTTTTGCGGTAGTGCTTGGCCATGCCGGCGATGGTTCCGGCGGCGATGGAATGGTCGCCACCGAGGACAATGGGGAATTGGCCGGCGGCGGCGGCTTTTTCGACCATGCGGGCCAAGCGCGCGCAACTGGTGGCGATCTCGGGCAGGAAGCGAGCGGCAGAGGGTTTGGGGAGGATCGATTCCGGCTGAACGACGTCGATGTTGCCGAGGTCTTCGACGTCGTAGCCGAGGGAGACAAGGCGATGGTGGAGTCCGGCGGCGCGGACGGCGGAGGGACCCATGTCCACTCCGCGACGGCCGGCTCCCAAATCCATGGGAGCGCCGATGACGGCAACTTTGGTTCTGGGCATGTTAGGGCCTTGTGCGATAGATCATACGGGGGTACGCGATGGCTTCGCGCAGGTGGTCCAGACCACACATCCAACTGACGGTGCGCTCGATTCCCATGCCGAATCCGGCGTGTGGGACGCTACCGAATTTGCGCAGATCGAGATACCAATCGAAGGCTTCGCGGGGGAGCTGGTGCTCTTCGAGACGCTTGAGCAGGAGGTTGAGATCGTGGATGCGCTGGCCACCGCCGATGATCTCGCCGTAGCCCTCAGGAGCGATGACGTCGACGCCGAGGGCTAGCTCTGGGCGCGCCTCGTCGGGCTGGAAGTAGAAGGCCTTGATCTCGGTGGGGTACTTGTCGACGAGGACAGGGCGGTCGAGTTGCTCGGTAAGCAGTGTCTCGTCGGCATTGCCAAAGTCCTGCCCCCAGACGATCTCGCTGCCCTTGCCCGAGAGGATCTTGACGGCGTCATCGTAACTCATTCGCGGGAACGGGCTCTTGATCGATTCGAGCTTAGTAACATCGCGCTCGAGGATCTTGAGCTCTTCCTGACGGCGGGAAAGGACGCGATCTACGATTGAGACGACGAGGCCTTCGGCAAGGACTTTGACGTCTTCAAGCGTGGCGTAG
>JANXUM010000300.1 GCA_025356215.1 Bryobacter sp.
TCGGCGGGCGCGGGATACCGCAAATCGCTGGAGGGTTGGGCGCGGGCGGGAATTGAATTGGTTGAGTTGACCGACGCGATGCTGGATGGGTTTTTGAAGACGGAGGACTTGGGGGCGGCTCGGCGGGTGTTGACCGATCATGGGTTGGCGGCTGTGCAGGGGGCGGTGGGCGTGGTGGGGCTTTGGGAGCCGAATCCGAATCGGCGCGCGGCGTTTGACGCGTTGAAGAAGCGGTGCGCGATGTATGCCGAGTTGGGGCTGAAGAATGTTTATGCGACCACGGTTTGCTCGCAAAAGGTTACGCTCGAAGACTATAAGAGCGTGCCCGGGAGTATGCACGCGGCGGGGGAGATTGCGCGGGGATTTGGGCTCGGGCTGCGAGTGGAGTTTATTCGCAATTCGACGTTCATCTCGACGCTGCCAACTTTGTTGAAGATGACTCGGGCGGCGGGGCACCCGAATATTTCGCCGATGTTTGACTTTTATCACTTTTTGACGGGATTTAGTAAGTGGGAGGATCTGGAGTTAGTGCGGCCCGGGGAGATCGGGCATGTGCATTTTCAGGATGTGCCGGATTTGCCTCGGGAGTTACTGGACGTGGCAACACGGGAGATTCCGGGGGATGGCGTTGGGCCGATGGCGGGGCTTTTGAAAAAGCTGGCCGCAAAAGAGTATGCGGGACCGGTATCGGTTGAGCTATTTTTGCCCAAGTTTCAGCAGGGGGATCCGTACGCGGTGGCACGCGAGATCCGGGAGAAGTGCGAGCGAGTCCTTAAGAGTGTAAGTTAGGCGCGGGTCCCGGTTTGGAGGGGGAGGGCTCTTAGGCGTTGGCCGGTGGCGGCGTAGATGGCATTTGCGACGGCGGGGGCGGTGCCGGGGGTGCTAGCTTCTCCAATGCCCGAAGGCTGCATCGTGCTGGCGATGAGATGGACCTCGACGGCGGGCATTTCGTCGATCCGGAGCATGTCGTATTGGTGGAAGTTGGTTTGCTTTACGCGTCCACGGTCAATTGTGATTGCGTCTTTGAGCGCGGCGGTGAGTCCGTAAACGATGCCCGATTGCATTTGTTGCTCGACGCCTCGCGGGTTGACGACGATGCCGCAATCGACGGCGCAGACGATGCGGTCGACCTTGAGCTTGCCATTGGTGAGAGTGACCTCGGCAACCTGCGCGGTGAAGGAGCCGATGTTGTTGGAGATGGCGATGCCGCGGCCTTTGCCGGCGGCGAGGGGTTTGCCCCAATCGGCTTTGGCGGCCGCCAAGTTGAGGGCGGCGAGGAGACGGGGGGAATCTTTAAGGAGACGCTGGCGGAGGGCGAGGGGGTCCTTTTTACCGGCGACGGCCAGTTCATCGATAAAACATTCCATGAAGAATGTGTTTTGGGAAAAACCAACGCTGCGCCAGTAGGAGACGGGGATGCCGTGGTCTGCGGCGTGATACTCGACGCGGATGTTGGGAATGGCGTAGGCGATGTCATGGACGCCTTCCACTCCGGTGCGGGAGACTCCATCGCGGAGGCCGCCGAAGGGAGCGCAGGCGATGCGGGCGCGAAGGGCGGCGGGCCAGCCTTCGCTGTCAAGCGAGGCGGCGAAGCGGACCAGGGAGGCGGGGCGGTAGAGATCGTGTTGGAGATCGTCTTCACGGGTCCAGGTAACTTTGACGGGGGCGGCAGCGAGCTTGGAGAGTTCTACGGCTTCAGAGATGTAATCGGCATTGGAACGGCGGCCGAAGCCTCCGCCCATGAACTCGGAATGGATGGTGACCTGGTCGGCCTTGAGGCCGGTGATGCGCATGGCGGCCTGCTCAGCGGCGCTCTGGCCTTGGGTGGAGGCCCAGACCTCACAACTGTTGGGGCGCACGTCGGCGAGTGCGTTGAGGGGCTCCATGGGGGCGTGGGCGAGGAAGGGAGCGGAGTAGGCGGATTCGAGTGTGAGGGCGAAGCCGTCGAGGGATCCGGTGTTGCGGGCGACCGCACCAGGGAGCTTGGTTTTGGCTTCGAAATCGGCGGTGATGGTGGGTGTGGAATTGGCGGCAGTGGGGCCTTCGGTCCATTCGACTTTGAGGAGGCGTTTGGCCTCGAAGGCGGCCCGGGTGTTGGTGGCGAGGACGGCGACTCCGTTGGACACCTTGATGACGTCTTTGACGCCGGGGACGGCCTTGGCACGGGTTGCGTCGAAGCTGGCCAGGGTGCCGCCGAAGACGGGGGAGCGGGCGATGGCGGCATGGAGCATGCCGGGGCGGTAGACGTCGATGCCGAAGATCGCTGTGCCGTTGGATTTAGCGGCCGAGTCGAGACGTTTGATGGAGCGACCGATGAGTTTGTAGTCGGCGGGTTTTTTGAATTCGATGTTAGTGGGCGGAGAAAGTTTGGCGGCAGATTCGGCGAGAGCGCCGTAGGTGAGCTTACCTTTGCTGGAAGTTACCTGGCTGTTGGACGTTTGGCAATCGGACTCGGGGATGCCCCATTGTTGAGCGGCGGCCTTGACGAGGAGGGCGCGGGCGGTGGCACCGGCGCGACGAACGGGTTCCCAGGAGGTGCGCATGCTTTGGCTGCCGAAGACGCCTTGGAAGGGGCCGTATTCTTTGCTGACGCCGGGGAAGGCGGGATGGACTTTGGACCAATCGGCGTCGAGCTCCTCGGCGAGTAACATCGAGATGGAGGTGTAAGTGCCTTGGCCCATCTCGGCTTTGTGGACGTAGAGAGTAATTGCGTCATCGGGGGCGATGTGGACGAAGGCGTTGAGCTTGGCGGGCTTGGTCTCGGCGGCACCGAGGTTGAAGCGGACGAGAAGGCCTGTCGATGTCGCAGCGAGGAAAGATCGGCGGTTCATTACTTTGTCGCTCCCGCAGCGCGGTGGATGGCTTTGCGGATCTCGCAGTATGCGCCGCAGCGGCAGATGTTGCCGCGCATGGCTTCGTCAATGTCGGCGTCGGTGGGTTGCTTCGTTTTAGCGAGCAGGGCGGCGGCGGTCATGATTTGACCGGATTGGCAGTAGCCGCATTGGGGAACGTCTTCCTCGACCCAGGCTTGCTGAACAGGGTGGTTGGAGAGGCCTTCGATCGTGGTGACCGATTTGCCGGCGAGGGAGGAGACCGGGGTGACGCAGGAGCGGACTGGCTGGCCGTTGACATGGACCGTGCAGGCGCCGCAGAGGGACATGCCGCAGCCGAACTTGGTGCCAGTGAGTTGAAGGTGGTCGCGGAGGACCCAGAGCAAGGGCATGGCGGCGGGCAGATCGACGGTCTGCGGGGCGCCGTTAAGAGTGAAGCGGGTAGCGGGCATGGTATTGGAAGACCTTGCGCATATGTTAGCAAGGCGGGGGCTGCCGGAAGGGGAACTGGCTAAGAAGCTTCGGCGATACCCATAAATATGGGAGACTGAAGGCGTGAAAACCACTCTCGAGATCCCGGACGCCTTGTTCAAACGTGCGAAGGCTTCGGCCGCAGAGCAGGGACTCGCCTTGCGCGAATTGATCACGATCGCGCTGGCCGAGAAGCTGCGGGTGGAAACGGGCGCGGAGAGGCCGTGGCTGAAATCGTTCGGTAAACTGCGGGGACTCAGCAAGGAAACCGAGAAAGTAAACCGGCTGATCGACGACGAATTTGGACGGGTCGAGCCTGAGGACCGGCAATGATTTTGGATACGAATGGGCTGTCCGCGTTTGCCGACGGCGATCCGAAGATCGGGCCGATCCTGGCGCGGGCTGAAGAAATTGCGATCCCTGTCATCGTCCTGGGAGAGTATCGATATGGGATCGGACAATCGCGGCACAGGCTTCGATATGAGAAATGGCTGACGGAGACTCTGACTCAGATCAGGGTGTTGGCGATCGACTCGAGAACAGCGAGCGAGTATGCCAAGGTGCGCCGGGACCTTAAGGAGACTGGCCGTCCGATTCCGGCAAATGACGCCTGGATCGCGGCGATTGCGCGGCAACACAAGCTGCCACTCATCAGCAAAGACGGGCACTTCGACTTTGTTCCGGGGCTCCAGCGGATCGGCTGGTAAGGCCAAGCTACTGGATGGCGAGGGTGATGCCGGGTTGGCTTTGGGCTTCACCGACTTGGACTTGGACTTGGAGGTCGCCCGAGGGGGCGTCGACCGGGACCCGCACGTTGACTTGCATGAGGCCCGCTACTTGGCCGGGGGCCGCACCCGCGTAGAGAAGTTCGGCTTGCTTGCCGTTGATGAAGACTTTGACGTCCTTGATCGGCATTGGGAGGTTGGCCGCTGTGGCGATGCGGCCGTCTACTCCGCCCGGGCGAGTTTGGCCCTCGCCAGTTGCGTAGAGCAGGACAATGGAGCCTTTGGCGGCGGGCTTCTTGGATCCGTTGATGGAGCCGTCCTGATTGACGATCGCTCCTTGGCCGCTACCGGTGAAGTCAGAGGAGAAAAGCGAGGGAGCGTTTTGGGCTACCGGTAGAGCGACTGCGTCGGAGGTGCCGCCAGCGGTGGTTCGCACTTGAACTTGAGTTCCGGTTTTGCCGTCGACCGAATAGGGCACGATGGCGGCCAGTTGGCCGGCGGAGGTATAGAGGAGGGGCGCGGGGACACCGTCAAAGAGGACTTCGGTGCCGCCAAGATTGGATGCGAGGCGACCGTCGGCGGCCAGTTTGGCGTTGGTGAGGGATGCAGGCCCGATGCGGGTTCCATAGAGGACTACGATCTTGCCGGGGGTGACGGTGCCGGCCTGGGTGCTGGCTCCATCGACCATGGCGGAACTGACGAAGAGGGGCTTGTTGCCGACTTGGGGGGCGGGGGTTAGCGCAAAGAGAACCGTGGACAGTTCGAGAGCGTTGAGATCGCCCTGATTTTTGGGGAGCACGTTGAGGATGAGGCTGCCCATCTCGTCGGTGGATTGCTCGCCCCATTTGACGCGCTTGGGCGGGGAGTTGGGGTTTTTGTAATTGGCGGTGGAATTGTCATAAGTGTATTCGCCGTCCAGACGGGTACCTTTGGGGAGAGAGATCAGGTCTTTGAAGAGGTATTGATCCTGCCAGCCGAAGTCCCAGTCTTTGACCCAGAGGAGGATTTTGACTTCTCCGGTGGGAAGGGTGGCTGTAAGTTTGGCGGACTTACCGAGATAGTGGGAGTGGGCGCTGACACTTACAGCGTCGACTCCGTAGGGGAGCGTGAAAGTGCCGCGGACTTTGTAATCGGACTCACCGGCTGGAATGTCGATGTTGGCCCGGATGCCGAAGGCGGCGGGAACCTGGAGTTGGGTGATATCGCGGGCGGGCTTGGGGCCAAAGTAGAGGCCTACGACGGTCTTCTCGGATTGAGCGGCTCCGTTGGGGTGGAAGTGAGTCTGGATGAGGAGGTCGGAGCCTTTGGGAAGGGCCATGGTGATCCCATCGGGCAGATACTGCGGTGTGGTGCCGGGGACCCAGCCGCCGAGACCGCCGGTGAGCGCGGAGAGGCCGAGGAGGGTGAAGACCGAGCCGAGGCCGTCGAAGCCGGGCTGGCCGTCTTTGCCGTCGGCGGCGCGGGCGGCGGTACCGGTGTTGGGATAGAACAGCGCGTGGTGAACGACGGTGCGGGCCGAGGGCTTCATCTCGATGGCGCGGACCCACTTGTCTTCTTTGAGGCCGGTGGGGAGGACGAAGTTGCGGTAGATGTCGTTGCCGTCGGCGGGGGCGTTGAAGGCGACGGGCATTTCAAGGATGAGATCGGGTGGGCCGAGTGTCCAGCCGTCGGGGAACTTGGGTTGGGCGGGGGCTTTGGCGGAATCGCCTTGAGGCATGCCGGCGGCGACCCATTTTTGGATGAGGGCGATTTGATCGTCGGTGAGGTGACGCTCATCGCGATAGGCGACCCAGCCGGGGTCGGGCTTCCAAGGGGGCATATAGCGGGACTTGGTGGCGGCGGCGATGGTGCGACCGTGGGCGACGGTGTCCTCGTAGGTGAGGAGCGAGAAGGGCGAGACTTGGCCGGGGCGGTGGCAAGTAGAGCAGTTGCCGTAGATGATGGGGGCGATGTGTTCGCTGAAGGTGACTGTCTGCGCGGCGGCGAGGGAGCTGAAAAGGAGGAGAAAGATCGGCCTGTAGGAACGCATTGCTGGTATTAGTGTAAACGCCCGGACAAATGAGATGTTGCGGTGGGGTGAATTCTTTGGCGGTCGCTTGAATTCAACGCGGCGTCACCATACACTTCTCAGCATGGCTAAGTGGGACGCTCAACGGGAAATTCGATTCGGGGTGGTGCTTTACGGCGGGGTTTCGCTGACGATTTATATCAACGGCGTGACTCAGGAGTTGCTGCGGCTGGTGCGAGCGACGGCGCCTGGAGTGGATGGGGAGACTCTGTTGGCGGACAGCGAGTTGAGCGCGGTGGAGAAGATCTACCGCCGCTTGGGATCGACGGACGGCGTTGTGAGAACCCGGTTTGTCGTCGATGTGATCGCGGGGACATCGGCGGGGGGCATCAATGGCGTATTCCTGGGGAAAGCATTGGCGTTGAACCAAAGCTTGGAGGGGATCCGCAAATTGTGGATCGAGAAGGGGAACATCGACACGCTGTTGAACGATGGGCAATCGTTGAAGGGTTTGCAGAAGTACGAGTTGCAGAAGCCGGCGCAATCTCTCTTGAATAGCCAGGCGATGTACGCGCACTTACTGCACGCGTTGGCGGGGATGGATGTGGCGGCACCCATGGAGCGGTCGCCCTTGGTTGAGGATTTGGATGTTTACATCACGGCGACCGATCTTGAAGGCTTGATTGTGCCGTTGCAACTGGCGGACCGGCGGGTGTTTGAGCGCCGGCATAAGACGGTGTTCCACTTTGAATACAACGGCAGTGTGGCGGGAAGCGACTTTACGGCGCGGAATACACCAAAGCTGGCGTTTGCGGCGCGCTGCACCTCGTCGTTTCCGATGGCATTTGAGCCGATGGCGCAAACGGACACGAACGCGGTGTTGCGGATCGAAGGGATTCAACCGGACCCCGAGGGATGGGCCCATTTATTTGCAGACTATACAAAGCAAATGGCAGGGACGCGAGAGATTCCGCAAAACGCCTATCCAGACAGGGCTTTTGCCGATGGCGGGTATTTGGACAATAAGCCGTTCAGCTTTGTGATCGATAAGATGGCGGACCGCTATTCGGAGTTGCCGGTGGAGCGGAAACTGATTTACATCGAACCGGACCCGGAGGACGCGTCGCTGGAAGGAATGCGGACGCGGAAGCCGAACGCGATCGAGAATGCTTTGCTGGGGTTGTCTACCCTGCCCAGGTATGAGACGATCCGCGGGGACCTGGAACGGGTGCTGGCGCGCAACGCCGAGGTGCGACGGATTACGGGGATTCTGGATTACCTTCGCAAGGCAATCGAGGGGCAGCCGCAGCGGGCGAAGTTGAAGGCCGGGGAATGGGTGGCGATGGATAGCCAGGAATTGGCGGCGCGTTTTGGGAACGCGTATTTGGGTTATCACCGGTTGAAGGTGTCTTCGGCGACGGACATGTTGGCGGCGGGGTTTTGTGAGTATCTGGGGTTGGCGCCGGGGTCGGCGGACGAGCGCAATGTCGTGAGCTTGGTAAGGGTGTGGCGGGATCAGATTTATGGGCCGTGGAATGAGCCACGTGACGGAAAACACGATCAGTTGAATCTGTTTTTGGCTCGATTCTCGGTGGACTTCCGTGTGCGGCAGATGCGGCACTTGATGGCGCGGCTGGATGAGCGGTTGCGCGCGGGGGGCGATGAGGGTTTGCGGGAGATCCGGAGGAAGGCCGGCGGTTTGTTTCGCAAGTTGGCGGCGTTGCAGCCGGAGGCAGCGGACTTTCAGCCGATGGGCGCGGATCCGGCCAAGTTATTCGAGCAGATTGCGGTGTGCTTTGAGGGATCGGCGACTCCGGGGTTGCGCAATCAGGCGGCGGTGGCGGAGCGATCCCGCGAAGAGCAACGGCGGCGGGCGATTGAGACTTTGCAGCATTACGAGGGACCGATCAGCGCGGCGGCGGAGCGGATGGCGGCGCGATTCGGCGAGGTGTTTCAGGAGTGCTGGGACGCGGCCATGGCGATGTTGGCCGGGGTGGGGACGGCGGATTTATTGCGGGAGTTCAAGCAGTTTGAAGACTACGACTCGTTGATTTTCCCGGCGGTGCATAATACCGAGTTACGCGAGTTGAGTGAGATTGGAGTGATCCGAGTTAGTCCGTTGGACGCGGTTGGACCGGTGGACGCCGCAGGCCGGCCGATTGTGGATGAACAGGCGGCGAAGAAGGCTGGGATGGAGGCGTTTGACGTGGGGAGTCCGCGAAAGCTGAAGGGGGCGGGACTGGGGGCGTTTGGCGGATTTCTCGATGAGGAGTGGAGACGGAACGATCTGCTGTGGGGGCGATTGGATGGGGCCGAGCGGATACTGACGGCGCTGGTTGCCGACGAGGGGCAGCGCAAGGCGCTGGTTGCCGAGGCGCATGAGGCGATCCTGATGGAGGAGTTGGGGGGGAATTCGAAGCTGGAGGGGAAGAAGACCGGCGTTGAGAAACTGAAGCTGTACCGGGAGATGTTGATGGCGGCGCCGGACCGGGAGGAATCGGCGAACCGTGTTGGCCGGTCGATGGAGATTTTGAGTCAGATGACGGGGCAGGAGGTGAGGAAGCCGGGCGGGGGGCTGAGTGCGGGAGGGATGTTGGGCGTGGCGGGGAAGCTGGTGCTTGGGTTGGCGGCGCTGGCTTCGCAAAGAACGTTGGTGGGATCGTTTACGCAACATTGGCTGCGGTTGTTGTACGGGCTTGAGTTGTTGTTGATAGTTGGCGGAAGCTTCTTTTATCGTGAGGCCGCGCAGACGGGGTGGATGCTGTTGGGCCTGACGGCGGCGGCGCAAATTGGGCTTGGGGCGATGCGGGACTTCTTTGCCGAGAGCGGGATCTTGATGACGTTGGTGAAGGGGGTGCTGGCGATGGCGGTGGCCGGGTTGGCGTTGTTGGGGGTTTTCCCGGCGATGGCGTTGTGGGAGGATCTGCCTTCGCACGCGGATAGCTTGAGTTACTTACTGTGGGTGCCGGTGGTTGGCGCGTTGGTGGCGATGGCGGCGATGGTCAGATTGAAGGCACCGATGATGGCGATGGAAGAGGTGACGACGGTGGCGGAGGTGGAGACACCGATGGCAGCACGTCTGTCCCGCCCGGCACC
>JANXUM010000102.1 GCA_025356215.1 Bryobacter sp.
GAAGCGAGCCGCGCGGCGGGCCTGGGCCTCGTTGGCGTTGACGGGAGATACTTCGTGACTGCGACCGCCGGGGTGGCCGACGTGATAGACGCAGCCGCCGAGTGACATCTGCGTGGAAGTGTCGATGATATCGAAGCGGAGTGGCGTGTGCACAGGGATGGTGGGGTGAAGGCAGCGGGGTGGCTGCCAGGCGCGGTATCTGACGCCGCAAACATATTCACCATGTGTGGCGGTGGAAGTAAGTGGGAGGCGCCGGTTGTTACAAGTGACGATGTAGCGCTCGCCGGTGAAGTTGCGTACACGCACTTGCAATCGTTCGACGCTGGAGTCGACGGCGCGCGAGGTGCCTCCGGCTGCGGGCTCTTCGCCGAGGACATACCAGGGTTCGATGCCTTGGCGGAGCTCCAGTTCGATGCCGTCGTATGAGACCGTGCCGTAGACGGGGAAGCGGAATTCAAAATGAGGTGCAAACCAGGCGGGGTCGATGGCATAAGGGATCGCCCTGAGGACGTCGCGGAAATCGCGTTCGACAAAGGCGGGGAGGAGAAACTGGTCGTGCAGGCGGGTGCCCCAGCGAATGGGCGTTTGCTTGTAGGGGGAGCGCCAGAAGTGGGAGACGAGCGAGCGCAGCAACAACTGTTGCGTGAGGCTCATGCGGGCATGGGGCGGCATCTCGAAGGCTCGCATTTCGAGCAGACCGAGGCGACCGGTGGCAGAGTCGGGTGAGTACAGTTTGTCGATACAGAACTCGGCACGATGAGTATTGCCGGTGATGTCGACGAGTAAATTACGGAAGAGTCGGTCGGTAAGCCAGGGAATGTAGCGGTCTTCGAGGTGATGATTGTCGAGTTGGTTGCAGGCGATTTCAAGTTCGTATACGGCGTCGGGCCGGGTTTCATCCACGCGAGGGGCCTGGCTGGTTGGGCCGATGAAAGTACCGCTGAATAAGTAAGACAGCGAGGGATGGTTTAGCCAAAAGAGGACTAAGGAGCGGAGCAGGTCCGGGCGGCGGAGGAACGGCGAGTCCGCCGGGGTGGCCGCACCCATAACGATGTGGTTGCCGCCGCCAGTGCCGGTGTGGCGGCCATCGAGCATGAATTTTTCAGTGGCGAGGCGGCATTGGCGAGCTTCTTCGTAGAGCTGTGTGGTGTCGTGCACGAGATCGCGCCAGTTGGAGGCGGGGTTGGTGTTGACTTCGATTACGCCGGGGTCGGGAGTTACTTTGACTTGGCGAAGGCGATGGTCGTAGGGCGGCGTGTAACCTTCGATGAGCACGGGCAACTTGGTTTTGATGCAGGTATCTTCGACGGCGGAGATGAGCTCGACATACTCAGCCGCACTTTCCACAGGGGGCATGAAGATGTGGAGGCGGCCTTGGCGGGGCTCGACCGACATGGCGGTGCGCACGCCCGGTTCCTTTGTGTCGAGGACTTGTTCGCGGACGGCTTGGCGCGGAACGGTTTGCTTACCTTCGCCCCAGAGGCCAACTTGCGGTGGGCCTTCGTTGATGGGGAGGGGGCCGCGTGGGGCCATGGGGTCGATTTCAAAAATGCGCCGGATGGTGGATTCCGGCTCGTGCGGCAGGCTTTGTAAGGGAAGCCGGAAGCCAACGGGGGAATCGCCGGGAACCAGGAAAAGATGCCGAGCGCGTAGCATCCACAGACCGCTTTGCCAAGCCGGGCCGTCTTTGGTTTGAATACACCCCGTGCACGTAGGCCTCCATCACGACGGCATAGAGCGCCTGGTCGATCCGGCGACGGGGCTCGAGGATCGACGGGAAGAAGCTGCCTTTCCGCAGCTTCGGGATGGCGAGCTCCACGTCGCCCGCCTTGGTCGACAGCGTCCGATCCCGAGAGCCGTTGCGCTGGTTGGTCCTTGCCTCTGTCCGCTCGAAGGGAGCGGCCCCGATGGTGGAGGCGAGCTCGGCGTCGATGAGTCCCTGGAGCAGCATCGTGATGCCGTGTCGGATGACGTCGATGTCGCCACCGGAACGGATCACATCGAGCAGGTCGTTGAGGTCAGAATCTGAGATAGCCACTGGGTGGTCCTCCTTGGTTGAGTTTGACGGTTCAACCGAAGATCACCC
>JANXUM010000310.1 GCA_025356215.1 Bryobacter sp.
GATCGTTTTTTGGAGACCTTCTTCGAGCGACACCTTGGGAGTCCATCCCAGTGCGGATTGGACGGCGGTGGGATCGGCTACCCACGGATACTCGTCATGTTCCGGAGCCGGAAAAACACCCCAACGGGTTTCGGAAAGCGAACCGGTGAGGCGAAGCAGGACGGCGACGATTTCCGCCAGGTCGGTTGAGATGCCGGAGCCCGCGTTCAAGACGCTACCCCCAAGTTGGCGGCCATTCGCGGCAGCCAGAAGATACAGATCGACGACGTCGTCCACATAGACCCAATCGCGCGTGATCCCGGGGCGGGACAAGAGGATGGGAGTGCCGGCCAGCGCCCCCTGGATCACTTTAGAAACGAGTCGCCGCGGATGGTCAAAGGGTCCATAAGTGGAAAAGAGCCGCAACGCGACTATGGGTCGATCCTTGGATTTTGCCAGCGCCTGGGCATACAACGTGGCGGCAAGTTTGGCGATCCCGTGCAGGGCGTCCGGGTGGCACTTGTCCGATTCCGACAGCCGGGTATGTTGGGGCGTGTATTCAAAAGAATCTCCGGTACAAACAAATCCGGCGTAGTCGATCGTTTCCAGCGCTTCGAGCAGTTGGACGGTGCCCAACAAATTAACGCCAACGAGCTGAGCCGCAGACGGGGCCACACCGGCGACGAGAGTCGCTGCGGCAAGGTGGTAGATGTATTCTGGACGTGCTTTTTCGACCGCAGAACGGACTGCTTCAGCGGCCTCAAGCGGCGCGTCATGGCGATGGATGTCGGGCAGCAAGTCTGCAATGCGCCAGAAATTCGATTGCTCCCGGCACAAGATGTGAACCTCGTGTCCCAAGTGAACTAGACGGCGTAAGACGTGCGAACCGACAAAGCCGGTCGCACCGGTAATCAGTACTCTACTCATGCGAAGTACCTGTATAGCAAATCGCCGGCGCGGATCGAGATTTCGTCGGGCACAGATGCTTCTGTCAGTAGGCCTGTAAGTTGCCCAAGCACGCGACGGACTTCAGCCGCTCTTGGATCGTCCCAAGCTTCGGGTGACCAGCGTAGAAAGCTCAGTTCGCCGCAGGTGGCACCGCTGTCTTGTTTGAAGCGGATGAGCCCTGGCTGCGTATCGTCACTGGGGCCAAGGTCGAGCGTTTGGCAATCGAGGCGATGCGCCATCTGGGCGCCTTCCCAAAGCAGAAGGTTATTCGGCCGCATGGATAGCGCGTCCTGGGCCGAGGCGTTGAACTTGTAATAAAGCGCCCGGTCGGAGCGAAGGTAAATCGTCACGGCGATTAAGCGGCCTTGGTGGAACGCGCCCATCGGCAACCAATCGCCCGAAACGCTAAACTCGTGACGGATCGACTCAAAGAACCGCGCGGGTTGTGCCAGAAGCCGGTATTTGGATTTACGCACGGCGGCATGGAGTTGAAGAAACGCTTCGATCGCTCGATCGCCGCTCAAGGGTTCCACCGCTACGCCATCACGCCTCGCCTTGGCGATACAGCGCCGCATGGCGGGAGAGAGTGCCTGCCACATGGCCTCGGGGTCCGTAATGCTCAGCCGATGCCAGCGGGCCCGTTTGGCAACGGAAAGACCGCTCGCATCGGGCACAGCCGCATCCAGAAAGCGGAGCTGTACGGGCAACTTATAACCTTGAAGATGCGCAACCAAGTTCGGGATCGCGGAGGAATCGCCGATGGGGTCGCAAGCATCGGTAAAGGGTAGCGACACGATGCGGGAGCCAGCGCAGTCATCAAGGCGGCAGAAAGTCAGACCGGCTACCGGTTCTCCGTCTTGCACTTCCAGCGCCGCTTGAATCGAAAAGCCGTACGCGTTGGCGACCGCCTTCAACCACGGAACGGAATGAAAAAGCCCGCCCTGGTTGGCCAATGCCAACCGCAGCCAGCGCGGATCTGTAAGTGGATTGACGATCTCAACGAGCTTGGTTTTGTTCATTCGCGCGTAAGTAACTCGCCGCCGTGCGGTGGATGGCCGAGGACGTTAAGGGTACAAAGTAATCTTCGCGAACCCCCCGCGACCACTGCACCGGGGCCAGGGAGTGGGCGATGCGGATGTCAGTGGAAAAGCGTGTATGCGCGCCATCGTTGACTCCGCCCCCATGGATCAGAGAGAGCCCAAAGACGATTGCTTGGCCCACGCGCACCGGGACGATCTCAGCCTGTTGATCCAGATCGGGGTCAAGCCTGCGAGGAGCGTAGGGATAGCCGAGTTGATGCTTGGGCGATCGAATCTGTACGTCTGGGCTGGCCTGTTGATCGAACGGATAGTCCGCATCCGGCTGGATGTGAGAGCCAGTCAGGACGCGCAAGCCGGAGACCTCCTCCATCGTCGTGAGAGGCACCAGAATGGAAACTTCATAAGGGCTGGCGCCGTAGTAGGTGTCGCGGTGCATCGGTGCCGCGTCGCCCGGCACGCCCGGTCGTACGACGCGAAGATACGGATAGCGTTGGCCATGAAGATCCGGGCCCAACACTTCGCGCAGGAGCGGGAGATTGGCCGTGAGGATCGACCATGCAAAATCCTCTTGCCAAAACCACTGGCATAGATCCCAGATCCGCGCGAAATGCTCTTCGTCCG
>JANXUM010000351.1 GCA_025356215.1 Bryobacter sp.
AGATTTATTTATTTTTTCTGTGACGGTTCCTGGTCACATCGGGGGCAGTCCTAGAAACTCGATACCACGCCGCTTCTGTGGGTCTATTGGAGTCCGAGTGCGTGGGAAGCGGTAAGATGCGAATATGCGCAATGAATTCACGGCGATTGTGGAGCAAGACGGACCGTGGCACATTGCCTATTGCGCCGAGGTGCCTGGGGCCAACGGCCAGGGCGCAACGCGCGAAGAATGCCTCGCAAGCCTTCGTGAGGCGATCGCCTTGATCCTGGAACACCGGCGTGAGGATCGTTCCGCTCGATAGCTCCTGAAGCAAAATAGGAACTTGTCGTAGTTGGATGAAACGTGAAGCGTTGATCCGGCACCTCCGGCGGTGCGGGTGCGTCGTCCGCCGAGAAGGCAAGGAGCATTCCCTTTGGGAGAATCCGCAAACGGGCCATGCCGAGGCCGCTCCAAGGCATGTTGAATCGCCAATCTTCTGGCGAAGCGGATTTGCCGCAAGCTTTCGATCACGGATCCGCCGGGTTAGCAGCCGATGCAAGCCGTCCCGCTTCCCCCAGCGTCACTCGAATCCCTTCTTTCGCTTTGGAGCGGGGGCGGGGGCGGGGATGCGGACTAGGCCATCGCGAGAAGTGTAGGCTGGCAACGGCCAGTCTGTGTCGTTCTCCGGGTTGAGTTCGGCCTGGTGGTTGGGATCTTCTTCGGCGCGGGGGCCGGGCGCAGAAGTGATCGATTAAAGACGAGCGGGACGGGAGGTTTAGCAGGCTCAAGGGAAAGGGCCGCCACTTAGATCGCGGCCGCAGCCGCCGAAAGCGTCAACTTGCGCCTGTCTGTTTGGGCTGACTCGGCCACAGTGAATGTAGGCTGGGTAAGGGACTAGGGAAGTGCTGCCATGAACATCATCGACAAGCTGCGAAACCACATCAATTCTGGCATCACGAAAGAAGCTGATGCGCTGTACCTGTTGGCCGAAGTACGGAAGCTCCTCGAACAGCAAGGGCTAAAGAAGGACCACGAGTATCTGACCTTCCATTGCGATTGGGTCGTCCATCCGAAGCTGGCCGGACCGATGGCGCAACGGATACTGAAGGAGTTCGACGAAGCCCACATCCACCTGAAAAACGGCCTAGACGTCCATGAGTTGCCGAACGGGCTGAATCAAGAAATCGACCGGATCTCGAAGCTGCGGTATTTCAGAGATGAACTCTCGGCGTACCTCAAAACAAACGGGCTGCCAGACTTGTCGGCAGTCCGCCCGGACGGGTGGTCGCATTTCTTCCACCTCTATGCCCAGATTGTGGAGGACTGTCCGCTAGTGATGACCGCAGGGAACGGCAAGAGTGTCGAAAAAGTGACGGTTCATTTCGAGCTTGCCAAGCGGCAAGTCGAAGGTGAGATGCTCTACAAGATGACCTGGGTAGTGACGGACAGGAACGGACTGACAGGCGATATCTTCATCATCAACGGATTCTCCGCTACGCCGTATTGATCGCCCTGCGAACGCAAGCAGGACAGTCTGGATCTTGCTACGGGCTGGCTAGTCCCAGTGCAGTTCCGACTTCGTGGCCGGTCATTGCCTGACTCAGCGTCCGGCTCCGGCTGAGTCATTCGCGTTGCTTATCAATCATGCTGTGTGTGACATCCTGACTGTGTGAGTAATCGATTCTTCTATCACAGTTTCCCCAGGCGCGGCAAACTCGAAACATGCGAGGACCAGATCGCCAAAGGATTGCGCATCCTGACACAGATTTCGAAAAGCGGGCTTGTCTTGGCTCCAGAAGTCGTTCAGTGGACGCAACCCGCACAGGATGGAAGTTCGCGCAAGCTTGAACAGCTGCAAAAACGTATCTGCTTCACCGAGCTCTTAGAAGAAGAATTGCCCGCTCACTCATGTCTCTTTGGGCCGTTTGCAATTGAATTTGACCTTGTAACGTTGCGACATCTTGGGGTAGTACCGGTAAGCTACATACCTCAAACTATCGGGGCGACCGGCGCAAGTGCGACCGGCGCAACGCTCGTTGCCTAATTGTTCGAAGCTCGATACACCATGGACAAACTACACGAGCTGCGGGAGGTTACAAGCAGCTTGGAATCCGGGACGTTCGAGGGCAAGCCGGTTTCGCCAAAATGCGCTATCACTCTCAATAATACTGATGGCCTAGGAAAAGTAGTTCAGAGCAGCGAGGCACCCTGGTTGACCGTGAAGAACATCCTCGATTACCTAAGCTTCCAGAACGCTCCGTTTGACTTAATGCGCGGTGTTTTGAATGGAATGCTTAGCCTCTTCTATCCGACGGATGACACGCATAACGCCGTCACGCTGGGTTACTGTCGCCAGAGGGAATGGCGGATCGTGAGCGGACTTGAAATCGACGGCAATCCTCTTAGCGTGTTGCTCTCGGAGACGGAACGCAACGAGGTGCGCGAGATCAGCCCTGAATTCTGGGACAAGTCGCTTTCGATCCACAATTTTTCAAATCAAGCAAAGACGTTCAGCCGCATTGAGGAAGCCGAAGTTATCCGGCTATTCGGAGGATCTCGGATAACTTACGCCTTTAAATCAATCATAGTTCCGAAATCGGTACTGAACGCGGCGTCTGAGCTGTTTCAGGTGCCAGTCCGAACGCTTTGAAAACGCGGCTGCACTTGTAAGTCGGCCTGGGAAGGTGGACGGGAATGAGGTCGGCATGACTTGTCCCAGTGCACTGTCCACGGAAAACCACTTTTCAGGCCAGTTTCGTGCACAGCCAGACGCATCTGAGGTTTTTCGACTTTCTTTGGTTGAGCTGCAATCCGTCTGCGCGATCGAAGTGCGGACGGGACAATTGGATCTGGCTTGGGTTTCGGCCTACTTCTGAAGGGGCTCCAGATGGCCCTGTCCCTTGTGGGAAGGGTAAAGAGGGTGAACTTTAACTTCGTGACGCCTAGCCCCATTTCCGGTAGTCTGAAGAGACTAGGCAGGGACGGAGCCGCAACGCTGGCACGGTGCTGGTGCGACAACACGAATGACGCATATTGCGCTGATGGAGGAGCTTGACGGCAAGGTTGTTGAGTGGATGGAAAAAGTCAGCGACGATCAGTATCGCCGATGACCGCTTAACGAACAAGGAAAGACCATGCTAACGGCCACGCTCGCAACAACATCTGGGCGGTGTCGCGGGGTACACCTTGGTCGAGTAGCGGGGATAGGCTGGGAACCGGCAGCATCAAGCGGCGGGGAATTCAGCGCTTCGATGCGCATTAGGCTTGTGGCGAGTTTCGACGTGATTGTGCCGGGAAGGCAAACTTCGAGCCGTATTTGCGATCTGCTACCGGGATCTGGGGCACAGCGGAATCGGGACGAAGGAGAGGAGGATAGCACTTGAGAAAAATGCGCTATCCTTGGCGATTCGGCCAATTTTTAATTTGGATAATTCCCCGTGCGTACTGTCTTCTTAACGTCCTTGCTAGTAACCGCGATCGCTGCGTCCTCTTCCGCGTCGATCATCGTCTCGGAGTTCACGCCCTCCCAAACAGATTGCTGCCGGGTCGTGACCGGCTACTCGAGTTGGAGCCAGTCCGTGACTTACAACAACGTCTCGATCTCCGCCTATCTGTTTAATGTAGGCCCCGGCGGCCCGGCGACCGGCACCGCTTACCTCACCAATCAAATCGGTCCTGGAACAACCGCCGCCAACGAGGTCACGGGGCCCTTCAACATCACGATCGCGTCGACAAGCTCCACCCTCACTCCGTTGTTCTCGGGCCTCACCCTCGGGCCCGGTAACTACTTTTTGACGATCCGCCCGACCTTTAATTTGGAGTGGGACGACGGCACCGCAGCCGCCGTGCGGAGCCTCGGCTTCGGCGTGACACAAAGTGCAAACCCAAACATGAACCAGGGAGCCATCGCAAACTACGCACCCGCCAGCAGCTTCACGCTTAATGGTCAACTGCTCTACACCGTCACCGGGGATCTGGCCGAGACCAACAGCGTTCCAGAACCGGCAAGCGCTGCCCTGGCCCTCGCGGGTCTCGGCCTGCTGGCCTACGCCCGCCGCTCCCGCGCAAATCGCGCCTAAGTTCTGGTCCATCCTAGCTCCGCTGCGCTGGGTAGCAGAAGCCAGCCAATCCGGGAAAACGCTCCGCTCCTATCGAGTCTCGAATCGGCCTGAGTGGGGGGAGGCTGGCGCTTTGCGTTTGGATTGGCGCATGAATCCTCAAGCTTCCACACCCAAGAATATTCAGGCAATTTGCGACATAAAGAAGCAGGAACTTACTAAGCGGGCTTTGGCCCACCGGATCGGCGATGCGGTCGCTACCCACGGGGGGAAGATGTGGTTCATTGCGGGGCATAGGATCTGGTTTCATGATCGTCCCGCTTGAATCCATTTTCCTGTCCCTGATTATCCTGATGAGCTAGAACCGGGCCAGACTGCAGGCGATTTGTCGGTATCACGGGTTGAAGATTGCAAACGACCCAGAGATGGCGGCGATGGCGGAGAAGACCGACGTCGGTGAAGTCATCGGCGAGAGCACAAAGAATCTGCCGAACCAATCGTATTGGTAAGTCACTCGACCGCCATGTTAAGGTCTGGGCATGTCTGAAACTGCGTACGATCTGGTTGCCGCCGCCCGGCAGGATATGCTCGACAATGGCTTCGAGCCCGATTTCCCACCCGGTGCCGTCGCGCAGGTGCGGGCTCTGGAGGCCACTGGTGCCGCCCAAGCGCTGGTGACGTTTGCGATCTTCGCTCACTGTTGTGGTCTTCGATCGACAACGACAGTTCCCGCGATCTGGACCAGATCGAAGTGGCTGAACGCGTGGCCGATGGGATTCGGCTGTTGATCGGGATTGCCGATGTCGATTCGGATGTGCGCGCCGGGTCGCCCATTGACATACACGCGGCCAAGCTAACCACGACCGTCTATACCGGCGTCCGAACTTTTGCGATGTTGCCCGAGGAGTTATCGACTAACCTGACTTCGCTGAACGAGGCCGCAGACCGGATGGCCATCGTCGTTGAAATGTTAGTCGCACCCGACGGCAAAGTTTTCAACACGAGTATCTATCCTGCCCTGGTTCGTAATCAGGCGCAGTTGAAGTTGCAGGACGAGGCTGCGGAGAGTCTGCTCAATGAGCGCCACCGCCTGGGGGCTTTGAACATGGATCGGGTTGAGACGGAGGCCGTGATCACGAACGGCAAAGTGGAGGGCATTCATTCGCGCCAGAAGAACCGCGCGACCGAACTGATCGAGAACTTCATGGTGGCCGCAGACGCGGTGCATTATGCGGATGCCCAGCCATTCAGTGAAGGCTTGACGGGGAGGTGGTCGGGTTGGTTAGCGTCCGACCAGCAGATACCCGAGGGGGCCGAGGATCGGGAGGTTTGTGACGGGGCCGCTTGAGAGTCTTGGGATGATCGGATACTCTCCGGGAGCGGCGTTATCGGTGAGGCGGATGTTGCATTGGTAGACGCCGGGGGAGATCAGTCCGTAATAAAGCGTCGAGGCCGTGATGCCTTGGGGGATGAGCGGGCATTCGGCCGCGATGCGGACCGGGGCGGGGTTGAGCTGACGGCCGCCGTCGGGTTCAAGACCAGGGCCGGTAATGAAATAAGTCACGATCTCGCCGGCGCGGGCGGGCCGTGTGGCAAAGTTTGGCCCGAAGAGCGCGACAGGCCCAAGATAGTCTCCGCTAGGGGTCACGGCCGCGATGTACTTGCGATTCTGCGGGTCGAAGCGAAAGTAGGAGGCGGAGCCAGAGCCGCCCGCTGTAATCAAGAAGGGATCGGTTGTGGCGAAAGCGGCTTCCCCGCCAGCGGTAGCTAGTTGGACCTCTGGGCTGGGAATCGCACTGCCGGACAGGGGGACGAAGACATTGATTTGATTGGGCGAGATAAATACCGGGTAGGCGAGGCCCGAGTTGCGAATCGTTACGGAGAGGTTGTCGAGTTGTCCGGGCAGATAGTTGGACAGAAAGTCGTCGCCAGCCCAGGAACGGGAGGCGGTTGTGAAGCCTTCACCGTAGATGGAGACGAAGTGGCCGCGAGAAACACCGGGGGCACCGGAGGCCACCAGCGCGACGCCGGTGATGCGCGGGGAGCGGACGGCGGCGGGCACGATTGGACCAGGGCCGGAAGGCAGAGTTGCGATGGTGTAGAGGCCGAGCGAGGATTCAGCGGGACCGGTTAGCAGATAGGCTTTGGAGCCCGTTAAGCCGAACCCGGCGATGGATGCTCGATCGGTTCCGGCGAGACGCGGAAGACCGGCTGAGAGATCCCACCAAGTTGTGCCTTGATCGTTGGAGAAGAAGACGCGGGGGTGGTTGAGCGGAACGGGAGCGGTGGTTGGAGTGTTGGCCGCATTGAGTTCACCGATGACGGTGAGAAGCATGGAGCCCGATGTGACGATGCCGAGGGACGGTACGCCGGAAAGAGATTTAGCGACGTTGCCTTTTTCATCGACGCGGTAGATTCCGGCGCGGAGGTTGGCATCGGCGTAGGCGAAGAACGAGTAATCGGTTGTGGCGGCGACGGAATTGAAAACGGCGCGGGCGGTGCCGAAACTAGAGCGAACGAAGTTATCGCCGGGAGCGGCGATGTCGAGGGCTTTGGGGGCGGTGGAATCCTCGACGAAGGGGATGAGCAAGCTTGAGGCGGAGGAGGCGGTGAGCGGCGCGATCAGGTTTTGATTGACAGCGTTGCCGGATACATACGGATCGTCGGAGAGACGGGTCCAGGATAGGCCACCGTCGGCGCTACGGTGGAGAGTTATCCGGGAGGGCGAGCCGGGGAGATTGTAGGCGCGGCGGGTAATCATGACCCGGCCATTGCCGCCGAGCGAGCTATTGATTTCTGCGGCGCTGGACGGGGAGACGCGTAAGGTGTCCCAGTTGAGGCCGTCTGAGGTTTTCTGAATGGCGGCGCTGGAGCCGACGACTTGCGTGGTGGTCCAGGCGGCATCGCCGATGCAGAGGATGTTGCCGCGACCGGCGCCTGGGATGGGTTTCGATTGCCAGGAGAGGCCTTGGTCGGTGGAGACGAGATGGGTAGAGTTGGCTAGGTTAATCGACAGGAAGGCCGGGGCGGTACAAAGACGGTTGCCATCGATAGGGATGACTAAGTTGGGGGGCAATGTTGAGTTGACGCGGGTCCATTGGGTTTGTGCGGTTAAGAGTACAGTGCTGACGAAAAATGAGTAATAAATGCGAGTTAACAAGGACCTTAAGTATACCAGCGGCCATGGTGCCGCCAAAGCAAACTTGCGTGGGGTCTCTCCACCTGTTTGGTTGCCAGTTTGCCGACTCGCCAGCCTGCCATGCTAATGTCTGGGCATGCTCGAACCCGCTTTTGATCTGGTTGCCGCCGCGCGCCGGGAGATGCTTGATAACGGCTTTGAGCCTGACTTCCCGCCCGGTGTCGCAGCGCAGTTACGGGGCTTGGAGGCCGCTGGTTCTTTGCCGATGGGTTCCGGGGTTCGCGATCTGCGTTCTATGCTGTGGTCATCGATCGATAATGACAGTTCCCGCGATTTGGACCAGATCGAAGTGGCTGAACGCGTGGCCGATGGGATTCGGCTGTTGATCGGGATTGCCGATGTCGATTCGGATGTGCGCGCCGGGTCGCCCATTGACATACACGCGGCCAAGCTAACCACGTCCGTCTATACCGGCGTCCGAACTTTTGCGATGTTACCGGAGGAGTTATCGACTAACCTGACTTCGCTGAACGAGGCCGCAGACCGGATGGCCATCGTCGTTGAAATGGTAGTCGCATCCGGCGGCAAAGTTTCCAACACGAGTATCTATCCCGCCCTGGTTCGTAATCAGGCCCAGTTGACTTACAACGCAGTCGGCGCTTGGCTGGAGGGGACGGCGGGGGCTCCGCCGAAGGTGGCCGCCTCGGTTGAGCTTCAGGCGCAACTGAAGTTGCAGGACGAGGCCGCACAATGTTTACTCGATGAGCGCCATCGCCTGGGGGCTTTGAACATGGATCGGGTTGAGGCGGAGGCCGTGATCACGAACGGCAAAGTGGAGGGCATTCATTCGCGCCAGAAGAACCGCGCGACCGAACTGATCGAGAACTTCATGGTGGCCGCAGACGCGGTGCATTA
>JANXUM010000355.1 GCA_025356215.1 Bryobacter sp.
TTCTTGAACGCGGATCTGTTCAAGAAATTCTCGTTCTCCAGCCCCGCCCGCGCCCCGTACCGCGCATGTCCCGGCCACTGCTTGACTGTGATCTCTTCAGGCACCTTGAAGGCCCAATGCAGGCGCGGCGGCGCGGTGTTAAAGAGCTTCTCCCAAAATGTCATCGTCGGAAACTGATAAAAAGCGAAGTCACCGCAGACGACCGGAAACACTTCTCCATACTCGGCGATACAGTTCTCCTCGAACTTCTTGCGCGAGAACTTGCCTCGGGTCACATAGCGCTCTTCGCTGAACACTTGCCCAAGCCAGCCTTCGTATTTCCAAGAGCTGGTACCGACAAAGATGTCTTGCTCGGCCAGGCGGTGGAGCTTGCTCGCAAGGTGGTCGCGGAAAGGCGCGGGGGGCGGATCGAACAGACTGGGAGATGTCATCGGATCGGGTTCAGGAGAAGATGGATGTGGACCATGATTGCACACCGTACACTCCTGCTAATCCTGATCGGCTCGCTCGTTTTGACCGCCCAGAGCGATATTCCTCTCACCGGCGTTGTCAAGGATGCCAAGGGCGGCGAGGCCCTCGCCAAGGTCAGTGTGGCAGCCGGAACCGCCACCACCTCCACCGATGGAGCGGGTAAATTCTCGATCGCCGTGAAAGCGCCGATCGAGCTTCGCTTCTCCCTCGTCGGTTATCGGACGCTCCGAGTCAACATCGTTGACCCTACTCAGTCTCTTGAAGTGATCCTGACGCCGGACGGCCTTTCGCAGCGCGACAGCGTCGATGTACACGAAGGCCCTTACCAGGCCAAATACGAATCGAGCGCCTCCGAACGCACCTTGACCGCCTCCGAGTTAAAAAATCTAAATGGCGTGCTTGCCAACGACCCCCTTCGAGCCGTGCAGAGCCTGCCTGGCGTAAGTTCCTCCAACGACTACGTCGCCAGCTTCGCCGTCCGCGGAGCCGACTTCTCCCGCGTTGGCATCTTTCTGGACGGTGTCCTGCTCAACAATCCCCTGCACTCAACGCAAGGCCAGCAGGCCAGCGGTTCCCTCTCGATGGTCAACTCCGACATCATCGAAGAGCTCACCCTCCACACCGGCGCGCCGCCCGTGCCCTATATGGATCGCAGTGCCGCCGCCCTCGACATGCTCGTGCGCGAAGGCAACACCAAGGGCATGGCTTGGCGCGTCAACGCCGGCGTCGCCGCCTCCACGGTCCTCGCCGAAGGCCCGATCCCTAAAGGCTCCTGGCTGGTCAGCGTTCGCAAGAGCTACCTCCAGTACATCCTTCAAAAGGCGGCTACGTTCGACACTCTCGCCTTCGGGTTCTTCGACGTTCAGTCGAAGCTCGGCTATAACCTCACCGATCGGCAACATATTACCCTGGCCTTGTTCGACGGAGTCTCGGACCTCGACCGTACAGCCGCCGCACCAACCCTCGGCATCAATTCGATCCTAAGTGCGACCTATCACTTCACCAACCTACAGCTCGGTCATCGCTGGACAGCGACCGACCGGCTCGTCATCTCCAATAAACTGGCCTGGATGCGCGAACGCAGCGAGAACGAGAACGTCCGGAACCTGCCGCTCGGTCAGACCTCGTACGGTGAGTGGGTCGCCAATTCGAACCTCGAATGGAACTGGAACAACGAGAACCCGCTGCGCATTGGTTCATCGTTCCGGCAGCAGAAGGACAACGGCTTCAACGCGCGCTATATCTTCAATCCGCTCTCCATTCGCCGCCGGGACGACTGGGGAGCCAAGGAGCTCCGCGCAGGCGGCTTCATCGAGCAGGGCTTCAGCAAGGGGCCACTGTCGGTGACGCTCGGTTCGCGCTTTGATGGGTCGACAACTCGGCAGCCCTCTTCCGTGTCGCCCCACGCAAGCGCCCGCTTCCGTATCGGACAGGCAACGCAATTGATCGGCGCCTGGAGCCAAGCCGTCCAGTACGCGCCCCTCAGCGCGCTTACGATTCAGAACCTCGGCAACCCCGCATTGCTTCCGACGCGCAGTATCAACGCGATCGGTGGCGTCGAGCAAGCGCTAAGTGCATCAACCCGATTCCGTGTGGAGGCTTACTATCGCGCCGACCGGGATCTGATCACACAGCCGCTGCTGGAAGCACGGCTACTCGAAAACGGCCTGATCTTCGCTCCGCCCTCGACCGCTCGCTTTGAGAACTCGGTACGCGGGGCCTCAAGGGGGGTCGAAGTCTTCCTCCAGCGCCGCAGCGCCAATCGCTGGAACGGTTGGGTTTCCTATGGCTACTCGAAAACGATCCTGCGCGACGGCATCACCGGAGCGCACTACTCGGCCGACTTCGACCAGCGACACACCGTAAACACCTATCTCAGTTACCGCCTAAGCGCCAGCGTCAATCTGAGCGCGCGCTACAGTTACGGCACGAACTTCCCGATCCCCGGCTTCTTCACGGTCAGGAATGGCGAGTACTATCTGTCGAAGAACCGCAATGAGGTTCGGCTACCGAACTTCAGCCGCGCGGACTTCCGCTTAAACAAGCAGTTCGAACGAAAGAGATGGCGGGGGGTTTTGTTCGTCGAGGTGATGAATTTACTGAACACAAACAACCAGACGCTAGACTCCTACAACGGCTATGACCCGCGGACTGCAAAGGCCAACATCTCACTATTGCGGCTCTTCCCGATCGTGCCAGCCGCAGGTTGGATGATGGACTGGGGCAGCCGTTAGTTCTTGAGGGAGCTCCGGATTGCCGCCAGCCGCACTGGCCGGGTGGCCCGAGCCGGACCCAAATCGTTCATCACGTACTTGACCCGCTCGCTGTAACCGGGAACCGGATTGTAGGTGTACAGCACTTTGTCCAGCGGCTTGTTCCGGTAGTAGTGGGAATTCGCAAGGCGGTCGGCAACCGTGTGTATGCTTTCCTTGACGCTGCCAAAGCGATGATCGCCATTCTTCCAACCAAAAATGTTGTTGTTGTGAAACTCTTTGCCGCCACCGCTTTCAATGAAAGCAAGACTCGGCAGTAAACGCCAGTCCAGGTGGTTTCGATCGGCAGCCGATACAAAT